>CAUURC010000003.1:0-74217 GCA_963547405.1 uncultured Prevotella sp. | reverse complement strand
TTATCATGACTTTTTTAGTGTTGGGAAACTGTCAACTTATTCAGTACACGTCAGTAAAATCATTACCACACAATGGTAATTATAGCCTACTTGCAAAGTAAAGGAATTGGTTGACAACTTTAACCCTTAATTTAATTCTGTTTTAAAAGATTATTTGCTACAATCAAAAACACTTGTCACAGACTTTAATTAGATAAACAAAACGTTTTTTTGTTCAATTAAGATTTATTCTTTAACTTTGTCCAAAACAATAATTAATTAATATGTTAGAGGTTGTCATCAAAAATAGTGAATTATGCAAAGCTGCTGCGGCAGGAATGGATGCCTTTGTCGAAACTTTCATAAATGCTATCAAAGAAGCGATAGGAGGCGAACTGACAGCTGACAATATGCAGCTGCTGAATGCTGACCAGATAACGCTTTTGGGCTACAGTATCCTAAGAGATGAAGTTATGAATGGAGGCTTTATTCAGCTGATTCACAATGGATATGGCGAGTTTATTTACAGAAATCCTTTTGATAAAGCTGTTCGCGCATGGGGACTGACAGACCTTTACCGGATTATAAGCAAAAGTCATAAACAATATAACATTCATCACGAGCAAATAGAACAAGATTGTACTGATGAAGAATTTATGGCTTTATATGAGGCAATGCCTAAATTTGACGATTTTGACGACGCATTCATCGAAGGCGAAGAGCAATTTACCCAAATGATAGCAGCCTATATTGACGATCATATCGATAATTTTGCGATTGTTGACAAAGAAAAATGAATAAGGAAGAGATAGAGATCAGAAAGAAAAGCCCGGTTCAAATCAGAAATAAGAAGGCTTCTTTCGAATATTATTTTGTAGATACTTTTACAGCAGGAATCGTCTTAACGGGAACCGAAATCAAATCGATTCGTATGGGAAAAGCGTCATTGGTAGACAGTTTTTGTTATATCCACAGAGGCGAAATATGGGTAAAGGGAATGAATGTAAGCCCGTACTTTTACGGCTCTTTCTCAAACCACGAGGCCAAACGCGACCGTAAACTCTTACTTACAAGGCGCGAAGTTCATAAACTGGAAGAGGCTACCAAGCAGGTGGGATTTACAATCGTACCCACGCTTGTGTTTATTGACAAAAACGGAAGGGCCAAAGTTGACATTGCACTTGCAAGAGGAAAGAAGGAATTCGACAAACGCCAAACGCTGAAAGAGAAAGAAGATAGGAGAGAGATGGACAGGGCCATCAAGAGATACTAACAGAGAGGCGGCTGGAGAATGGATATTCGGGAGATAATCAAGCACAGAATTCTTCTCCTTGATGGGGCTATGGGGACAATGCTACAGTCTTACGGATTGGGCGAAAAGGAGTTTCGTGGTAGTCTCTTTTCAGGTATCTCCGGTCAGATGTCAGGTAATTACGATATGCTCAATCTGACTCAGCCCGAGATAATCATGGACATACATCGCCGCTATCTACAGGCCGGGGCAGATATCATCGAAACAAATACTTTTTCTTCACAAAGAATCTCTCAGGCTACTTATCATCTGGAATCTTATTGTTATGATATGGCACAGAGAGGGGCTCTATTAGCCAAGTCATGTGCCATGGAATACTCGACAGCCGACCAACCACGCTTTGTAGCCGGCTCGATAGGGCCTACGAATAAGAGCTGCTCCATGGTGGTGGACGCAAGTAATCCGGCTGTTCGTGACATATCTTATGACGAGTTGTTTACTGCTTATACGGAACAAATCAAGGGGCTTGTGGATGGCGGTGTCGACCTGTTGTTGATTGAAACAATTTTTGATACGCTGAATGCAAAGGCGGCTATCGACGCATGTATAACAGAAATGGAAGTCCGTCGATGCACTCTTCCGCTTATGTTGAGCGTCACCATAACCGATGGGGCCGACCGAACACTCAGCGGACAGACCTTGGAAGCCTTCTTGGCAAGCATTTCTACATATCCGATATTCTCCGTTGGACTTAACTGTTCATTTGGTGTGCTGCAGATGAAGCCTTATATTCGGCTACTGGCCCACAAAGCACCTTATTATATTAGCATTTATCCGAATGCCGGTTTGCCCGATGAAATGGGGCAATATGACGAGGATATTGAACTGATGGTGTCGCAAATGGCCGATTTCATCGCAGAGGGACTCGTTAATATCATCGGGGGATGCTGTGGCACAAATGACCATTTCATCGAAAAACTTGCTTTGTTAACGAAAGAAAAGGTACCGCATGAGAAGGCACCGGCCGCCCCGTATATGCAGCTTTCAGGCCTTGAGGAGTTGCTGCTTACCCCAAACATTAACTTTATTAACGTAGGAGAGCGTTGCAATGTAGTCGAAAACAAGAATTTTCTACGGCTCATCCAATCCAAGGCCTACGAAGAAGCACTGACGATAGCCAGAAAACAAGTTGAAAACGGTGTCTCAGTCCTTAGCATCAACATGGACGAAGCCTTTCTTGATGCCAAAAATGAGATGGTAAACTTCATAAATATGATTGCTTCGGAGCCTGATATAGCACGCGTTCCTATCATGATAGATTCTTCTAATTGGGATGTTATTGTGGCAGGACTCAAATGTGTGCAAGGCAAGTGTATCATCAACTCCATCTCGCTGAAAGAAGGAGAAGAAATGTTTCTTAAATATGCACGAGACGTAAAACGCTATGGCGCAGCCAGTGTGGTGGCGTGTTTCGATGAAATCGGGCAAGCTGCAAGTTTCGAACGTCGAACTGCCATTGCAGCCAGAGCTTATCATCTATTGCTTGATAAGATTGGCATGAATCCATTAGATATCGTTATCGATCCTAATGTGCTGCCTGTTGCGACAGGCATAGAGGAGCATAACAGCTACGCGATCGATTTTATCAGGACAACAGCGTGGATTAAGCGAAACCTTCCGGGGGCACATGTCTGCGGACGCATCAGTAATCTAAGTATTTCGTTTAAGGAGAATGATTATATACGCAAGGCGATGCATGCTGTATTTCTTTATCACAACGCTAAACATGGGATGGATTTTGGCATTGTAAATCCCGAAACAACAGTAACTTACAATAATATTTCTCAAGATGAACTTGAAATCATAGAAGATGTTATTCTGAACCGATGTTCACATGCAGACAACAACAATCATGCTGTTGAGCGCCTGATAAGATTAGCCGAAAAGTATCAAGGCAGAACAAGAAACCCTTAAACGATAAGTCGTTAGCAAACTTAGTCGAAGATATGAAGAAAATAATATCGATTGCGAGAAAGCGACTGGGAATTGAACAGGTAAGAGGAATAGAACCCTTTTGTTAAAAGAGGAAATGCCAGCAGATTGAAATGCTTAAAGTTTTCCAATATTTTTGTCATTTCAATGTTATATTGTACTTTTGTATTGTTTTAAAACAATGATTTTATGATGTTGAAGAAAAGGAGATGGCACGCCTTGCCCGGTCAGCCACTTACAGACCTTGACAAGCAAGTAATGTATTGGGAGAACAAGGGTAAGGAAGTGCCAACACGCGATATGGTAAAAACTCCGGAACAGATTGCCGGTATCAGAATTGCCGGAGCTGTAAACACAGGATGTTTGGACACCATCGAAAAGGCGATACGCCCAGGCATGTCGACACAGGATATTGATGACATCTGTGTGCAGTACTGCAAAGATAATAACGCAACATCCGCAACACTGAATTACGAGGGATTTCCGAAAAGCGTTTGTACCAGTATTAATGAGGTCGTTTGTCACGGAATCCCCAAGAAAAAAGACATTCTGAAAGAAGGTGATATCGTTAATGTAGATATGACCTTGTGTGTTAATGGCTACTATGGAGATGCGTCGCGCATGTTTATTGTAGGAGGTAAGACAACGCCTGAGAAAGAGCAATTGGTACGTGTCACCAAAGAATGCCTTGAAATTGGAGCCGAAGCAGCCAAGCCATTCTGTTTTGTTGGCGATATTGGCCATGCCATACAGAAGCACGCGGAGAAATATCACTACGGTGTCGTAAGAGATCTTTGCGGTCACGGTGTGGGATTGGCTATGCACGAACAGCCGGATATTGTTCATTTTGGGCACAAAGGAACAGGCTGTCTGCTGGTTCCGGGTATGGTGTTTACCATAGAACCGATGATCAATATGGGAACATGGAAAGTATATATCGATGCAGATGATCCGTATGGTTGGGAGATTATTACCGGTGACGAAAAGCCCAGCGCTCAATGGGAGCACACATTTCTTATGACAGAAACGGGTGTTGAGATTTTATCATATTGATCAATGAAAGGGATGGAAAATCAAGACATATATATATTAGGTATCGAGTCGTCGTGTGATGACACCTCTGCCGCCGTACTCAAGAACGGAGTCTTGCTAAGTAATATTACGGCATCTCAGGCCGTGCACGAAGCGTATGGCGGCGTAGTTCCAGAATTGGCGTCACGTGCTCACCAGCAGAATATCGTTCCTGTGGTAGACCAAGCGATAAAACAGGCAGGAATAACCAAAGAACAGCTGAGTGCCGTTGCTTTTACGCGTGGTCCGGGCTTGATGGGATCGCTGCTTGTAGGTACCAGTTTTGCCAAAGGGTTTGCACGTAGTCTGGAGATACCATTAATTGACGTAAACCATCTTCAAGGCCATGTCATGGCTCATTTCATCAAAGAAAGTGATGATGACAACCGCATGCCTCCTTTTCCATTCATCTGCCTTTTAGTCAGTGGAGGTAATTCGCAGATTGTAAAAGTCAATGCACACAACGATATAGAAGTGTTGGGGCAGACGATAGACGATGCAGCTGGTGAAGCGATAGACAAATGTTCTAAAGTTATGGGACTTGGTTACCCCGGCGGCCCCATCATCGATAAGCTTGCACGGCAAGGAAATCCATTGGTCTATCAATTTTCAGAACCACATATTCCAGGATTTGATTATTCGTTCTCAGGGCTCAAGACGTCTTTTCTTTATAATATGAAGAAATGGACTACAGAAGATCCTGACTTTATAGAAAAGCATAAGGCAGATATTGCTGCCAGTCTTGAGCATACGATTGTAGACATCTTGATGAAGAAATTGCGTATGGCTGTAAAAGCTACTAAGATAAAGCATGTAGCGGTGGCCGGAGGAGTTTCTGCCAACAACGGCTTGCGCAACGCATTTAAAGAGCATGCAGAACGGTATGGCTGGACTATCTATATTCCCAAATTCAGCTATACAACAGATAACGCAGCCATGATTGCCTGTGTTGGTACCTATAAATTTAAAGATCAGGAATTCTGTTCTATTGATAAGCCTGTATTTAGCAAAGTAACTTTTAAATAAAATTATAGTAATAATAACGTGGAATTAGAAAGCAAAATACTGAGTAGAGAAATACAACGAGTACTCTACGACACACATAAGACATTGGGAACCGCAGAAAGTTGTACCGGAGGACGTATAGCAGAAGCAATCATTGCCGTACCAGGCGCCTCTTCTTATTTTAAGGGAAGCATCGTTTCTTATACTAATGATATCAAAGAAAAGCTTCTGCACGTAGACCGCCAAGTGTTAGAAGAGCAAACAGCTGTATGCGAGGATGTTGCCAAAGCAATGGTGAGGGGAGCTATACAGGCGATGGATGTAGACTTTGCTGTTTCGGCAACGGGGGTAGCAGGCCCAGGCGGGGGGACAGCTGAATCTCCTGTAGGTACGATTTGGATTGCCGTCGGCAATAAGGATGAAATCAAGACTATTTTGCTGACCGAAGATTTCGGCCGAGATATCAATTTGGCCATAGCAACCAATAAAGCCTTGTCACTTCTTCTTGAATTTGTTAAAGAAAAACTGGGATCTAAGGAAGAGTAATTGCATAAAAAAGCTTAAATGCACTGATTATTATTAGATTAGTTTTGTGTATTTCCAAAAAGTTTGTAATTTTGCACCCTGTTTGGAATAGGTATCAATTAATGAATTAGAAAAATTTAGATAGAAATGTCGAAAATTTGTCAAATCACGGGAAAGAAGGCACAGATAGGTTGTAATGTGTCTCACTCAAAGCACCGTACAAAGAGAAGCTTTGACGTAAACCTCTTCAGCAAGAAGTTCTACTATGTAGAAGAAGCATGCTGGATTAGCCTCAAGATCAGTGCGGCTGGTCTTCGTCTTATTAATAAAGTTGGTCTTGACGCAGCTCTTAAGCAGGCCGTTTCTAAGGGTTATTGCGATTGGAAAGACATTAAAGTTATAGGAGAATAATCATCATGGCAAAGAAAGCTAAAGGTAATAGAGTGCAGGTAATTCTTGAGTGCACCGAAATGAAAAATAGCGGTATGCCAGGTACAAGTCGTTACGTAACTACCAAGAATCGTAAGAATACTCCTGAGCGTCTTGAAGTAATGAAGTATAATCCTATCCTTAAGAAGATGACTCTTCACAAGGAGATTAAGTAATAAGGAGATTTAAATAATGGCAAAAAAAGCGGTCGCAACCCTTCATGAGGGTTCTACAGATGGTAGAGCTTATAGCAAAGTAATTAAGGTGATTAAGAGCCCTAAGACGGGTGCTTATGCATTCAATGAGCAAATGGTTCCCAACGAGGCTGTAAAAGATTTCTTTAAAGACTAATTGATATCATTAAGTATAAAAAAGGTTACAATGTTGAGTTGTAACCTTTTTTTATTGCTTACAACTGGCAACTGTATATCTGTGCCCCTGGAAAAGCGTTACTGATATTGTCGGGAAGTATGTTGAATATCCCAAACATCGCACTTCCGCTACCCGACATTTGCGCATAGGAAGCCCCCAGATCATATAAACGACACTTGATTTGATATAGTTCTGGATATTGTTCAAACGCCGGTGTTTCAAAATCGTTACAGAGTCCTTCACGCCAGGCTGCTATAGGTTGGGTAATAACATCTTTACAGCATATCCGCGGATGGTTAGGAGTAATTTTCTTATAGGCGGCTGCTGTGGATACAGCTATGTCGATTTTAACAATTACTATGTAATAACCTTTCAAATGCTCATGAAGATGATTGACGGGGGATAACACGTTTCCGATTCCTGTAGCATAGGAAGGTTCGGCTGTTATAAAGAAAGGGCAATCTGCTCCAAGTTTTGTTGCGTAATGTTCCATCTCGGCAATTCCCATATTCAGTCTGAAACGCTCATCCAGTAGCCTTATCATAAAGGCTGCATCACTTGAACCGCCACCAAGACCGGCTTGTGAAGGTATTTGTTTATAAAGATGTGCATGGATTCGAGGTATCTTAAAATCAGTCTTAATGAGTTGATAGGCCTTGATCACCAAATTATCTTGTTCGTCACAATCTACTGCATTCCCCGTAATCTTTAAATCACAATCGGTATCACTTGGAAACAGATCGCTCATCGGCTTAATTTCGAGTGCGTCTGTAAGTGGAATGGGATAAAAAACAGTCTCAATATTGTGATACCCATCTGTGCGTGTTTCTACAACATTAAGGCCTAAATTGATTTTACAACAAGGAAATGCTATCATTGTTTACATTAATTATATAGTACAAATTATGTATTGCAAAAATACGATAATTTTCAAAATGGTCTGCGTATACTAAAGATTAATTTGTATTTTTGTACCAAAATAGTTGTATTATGCCCGACAAAGTTACTCCTACTCGTAAAAATAAGGATATCAAAATAGATTCTACTTATGGCCATTTGCAGCCACAAGCCGTAGAAATAGAGAAGATCGTTCTTGGTGCTCTTATGATAGACAAGGACGCTTTTTCCATGGTTTCAGAATTACTTGTTCCAGAAACCTTTTACGAGCCGCGTAACCAGAAAATTTATGATGCCATCCGCACACTCAACATGAATGAGAACCCTGTTGATGTGGCTACGGTTATCAATCAATTACAAAAAAACGGAGTCTTAGAGAATGTTGGTGGGCCGGCTTATGTCGTAGAGCTTTCATCCCATGTAGCCAGTTCTGCCCACATAGAATATCATGCACACATTCTTGCACAAAAGTATTTAGCTCGGCAGTTAATCAGCTTTTCAAGCCGAATAGAAACAAAAGCGTTCGATGAAACCGTAGATATAGACGAGTTGATGCAAGAGGCAGAGGGAAACTTGTTTGAGATCTCTCAAAAAAATATGAAGCAAGATTATACACAGATTGATCCTGTAATCCAACAGGCAGTGGAAATCTTGCAAAATGCTTCCCAAAACTCAGGTGGCTTAACGGGAATTCCTACCGGCTATACAAAACTGGACGAAATGACGTCTGGCTGGCAAAAGAGCGACTTGGTTATTATTGCCGGACGCCCTGCCATGGGAAAAACATCCTTCGCACTCAGTGTAGCCAAGAATATAGCCGTTGATTATCATGAGCCTATCGCTTTCTTTTCACTCGAAATGAATAATGTACAGTTGGTCAATCGACTGATTTCAAATACATGTGAAATTGCCGGCAACAAAATTCTCAACGGCCAGTTAACGCCAGATGAATGGGAGCGGCTGGATAAAAATCTCCGCAAGTTGACTGGTACTCCTTTATATATAGATGACACACCAGGTCTGTCCGTATTTGAACTACGGACTAAAGCCCGTCGATTGGTGAGAGAAAAAGGAGTAAAAATCATCATGATTGACTATCTGCAGTTGATGAATGCAAATGGAATGAAATTTGGAAGCCGCCAAGAAGAGGTGTCAACGATTTCACGCTCATTAAAGGGGCTGGCAAAGGAATTGGATATCCCAATATTGGCTTTGTCTCAGTTGAACCGTACGGTAGAGAATCGCGAAGGTCTTGAAGGCAAACGTCCGCAACTTTCCGATTTACGTGAATCAGGAGCCATAGAACAGGATGCCGACATGGTTTTATTTGTTCATCGTCCTGAATACTACCATATTTTTACTGATGAAAAGGGTAATGATCTCCATGGAATGGCACAAATTATTATTGCCAAACACCGTAAAGGTGCAACAGGTGATGTACTCTTAACGTTTAGAGGAGAGTTTACACGCTTCCAGAATCCAGAAGATAATGCCGTCATCCTAATGGGAGCTGGCCCAGAGGGAGAAATTATCGGATCTAAAATGAATGAAGAACCGCCTTTCGGAGTGCCTCCGATTCCATTATCTGATGGTAATGTTCCTTTCTAAGCAAAGCAACTTCGACAAATTGTAATATTTTTAATCAAATAACTTATAATTTGTTTGTAGATTAATATTAATTTAATAACTTTGCACTCAGTTCATAATTTGATGGCCTATGAGAAATCTAAGTATTCTATATATTATTTCTGCAATTCGACTACAGAATGTTGTCGGAAGTGATGGGGTATATATAGAGAATATTTAAATTAATCATAGAAGAGCCTTTCCACTTCCTGCGAGTGTGAAAGGCTTTTTCATTAGAGGCTTATAAACGAACGGTAGAGTTGAGAAATTAATATTAGGGACAATGAATGATAGATTATTTGTATTTGATACGACATTAAGAGACGGTGAGCAAGTTCCTGGTTGCCAACTTAATACAGTGGAAAAGATTCAGGTGGCGAAAGCGCTGGAGCAGTTGGGCGTTGATGTTATCGAAGCTGGTTTTCCAATCAGTAGTCCAGGAGATTTCAACTCTGTCATAGAAATTTCAAAAGCAGTTACATGGCCAACTATTTGCGCTCTGACACGTGCAGTCGAAAAAGATATAGATTGCGCTGCAGAAGCTTTGCAATATGCTAAGCATAAAAGAATTCATACAGGAATCGGTACAAGTGATTTACATATTAAGTATAAATTCAATTCCACACAAGATGAAATCTTAGAGCGGGCAGTTGCTGCAGTTAGATATGCCAAACAATATGTAGAAGATGTAGAATTTTATGCAGAAGACGCTGGTCGTACAGATAATGAGTATTTAGCCAGAGTCGTTGAAGCGGTAATCAAAGCGGGAGCCACAGTCATTAATATTCCTGATACGACAGGATATTGTTTGCCAGAAGAATATGGTGCCAAGATTAAATATTTGATGGAGCATGTCAGTAACGTAAACAAAGCGATTATCTCGACACATTGCCATAATGATTTGGGCATGGCAACCGCAAATACATTTCAAGGAGTTTTAAATGGAGCGAGACAGGTTGAGGTGACAGTCAATGGTATCGGAGAAAGAGCAGGTAACACCTCTTTGGAAGAGATTGCAATGATACTAAAGTGTCACAAAGGACAGGGGATAGATACAAATATCAATACGGAAAAGATATGTCCCATCAGTCGTTTGGTATCAAGTCTCATGAATATGCCTGTCCAACCTAACAAGGCTATTGTTGGTAGGAATGCGTTTGCCCACTCAAGTGGTATTCATCAGGATGGTGTTCTTAAAAATGTCGAGACATACGAAATTATTAATCCTAAAGATGTAGGATTAGATGATAATTCCATTGTATTGACAGCACGCTCGGGAAGGGCTGCGCTGAAATATAGATTACATGTAAACGGAATTGATGTTGATGACGAGAGCAAGTTAGACAACTTGTATAAGAAGTTCCTTGAACTGGCTGATAAGAAGAAAGAAGTTTCTGATGCAAATATTCTTGCTCTTGCCGGAGCCAATAGTGCAGAAACTAATAATGTTAAACTTGATTATCTGCAAGTTACTACAGGAAAAGGTGTCAAAAGTGTTGCAAGTATAGGGCTTAACATTAGCGGGCAATGTTTTGAAGAAGCTTCTTCGGGTAATGGGCCTGTAGATGCGGCTATTAAAGCTTTGAAGCGAATTATCCGTAAAGAAATGACATTGAAAGAATTTACCATCCAAGCTATTGATAAAGGATCCGATGATGTTGGTAAAGTCCACATGCAAGTTGAATACAACAATCATATCTATTATGGTTTTGGAGCAAATACGGATATCGTTACAGCATCGGTAGAAGCCTATATTGATTGTATAAATAAATTTAAAGTGTAACAAATTAGATTCACATGAATACTTTATTTGATAAAATATGGGACCAACATATCGTACAAGTTATTAATGATGGTCCAACCCAACTTTATATAGATCGGTTATTCTGCCATGAAGTTACATCTCCACAAGCATTTGACGGACTGCGCGAGCGCAATCTTCAGGTTTTCAGACCTAAGCAAGTATTCTGTATGCCAGATCATAATATACCAACCCATGATCAAGATAAGCCAATCGAAGATAGCATTGGGAGAAAACAGGTGGAAACATTGGATGCAAATTGTACCCAGTTTGGCCTAACAGAATACAAAATGAATAGCCAAGATAATGGCATTATCCATGTAGTTGGGCCTGAAAAAGGCCTATCACTTCCCGGTATGACTATCGTTTGTGGAGATTCTCATACTTCAACACATGGTGCAATGGGAGCTATTGCGTTTGGAATTGGCACATCAGAGGTAGAAATGGTTTTGGCCTCCCAGTGTATTCTTCAAGCTAAGCCCAAATCCATGCGTATCAATATTCATGGGAAATTATCTGAAGGCGTCACTCCTAAGGATGTTGCACTCTTTATAATGAGCAAGTTGACTACGAGTGGAGCTACTGGATATTTTGTAGAATATGCAGGTCAGGTTGTTCGCGATATGAGTATGGAAGGACGCCTTACACTCTGTAACCTTAGTATCGAAATGGGAGCAAGAGGCGGATTCATTGCTCCGGATGAAACAACATTTGCCTATATTAAAGGGCGGGAGTATGCCCCTAAAGGCGAGGCGTGGGACAAAGCGATTGCCAAGTGGAAGACCTTAAAGAGCGACGAAGACGCGATTTTCGATAAAGAGTTGAATTTTGAAGCCAATGAAATTGAACCAAGAATCACCTATGGCACAAATCCTGGGATGGGAATTGGTATTACAGAACGGATTCCCACAGAAGATTTAATCGAAGAGGGAGGGCGGACTTCATTTATGAAAAGTCTTCATTATATGGGGTTCGAACCGGGCCAGAAACTTTTGGGACATCCCATAGATTATGTATTCCTCGGCGCTTGTACCAATGGAAGAATAGAAGACTTTAGAGCTTTTTCATCCATTGTAAAAGGTAAATATAAAGCCAATGGAGTAACGGCTTGGCTTGTTCCTGGTTCATGGGCTGTTAGAAAGCAAATTACAGAAGAGGGACTTGATCGTATTCTTGCAGAAGCTGGTTTTGAAATCCGTCAACCGGGATGTTCTGCCTGCTTGGCAATGAATGGTGACAAGATTCCTGCAGGCAAATATTCCGTATCAACAAGTAATCGGAACTTTGAAGGCCGACAAGGTCCTGGTGCCCGCACAATTTTAGCCAGCCCTCTGGTGGCGGCCGCGGCAGCCATTACTGGTAAGATAACAGATCCAAGAACGCTTTAATATCATAACACATGAAACAAAAGTTTAACGTAATTACTTCCTCTTGTATTCCATTGCCCTTAGAGAATATAGATACAGATCAGATTATTCCTGCACGATTTCTGAAAGCTACAGATAAAAAAGGTATGGGAGATAATCTTTTTAGAGACTGGAGATATAATGCGGATGGACAATTAAATAAGGATTTCGTCCTGAACAATCCGTCATATTCTGGCGTTATATTAGTTGCCGGGAAAAATTTTGGTTCCGGCTCATCACGTGAACATGCCGCTTGGGCTATTGCTGGAGCAGGATTTAGAGTGGTTATCAGTTCTTTTTTTGCGGATATCCACAAGAATAACGAATTAAATAACTTTGTTTTACCTGTTGTTGTAAGTGAATCTTTCTTACAGTCTCTATTTTCGAGTATTGATGCTGATCATCATACTCAAGTCAGAGTAGACCTGCCTAATCAGGCAGTAACCAACTTGTCAACAGGAGAAAGCGAACATTTTGAAATTAATTCTTACAAGAAACATTGTCTGATCAACGGACTAGATGATGTAGATTTCCTTGTTGAAAATAAAGATAAAGTTATCGAATGGGAGAATCAGAGAGTGTAACTATAGAAATCATGGACAGTACGCTTCGCGATGGTGAACAGACCAGTGGCGTATCGTTTTTACCCCATGAAAAGTTGATGATAGCTCGTAAGTTACTGAGCGATGTGAATGTTGATCGCATAGAGGTCGCTTCAGCTAGAGTGTCTGACGGAGAAAAAGACGCAGTCAAGATGATTTGCAAATATGCCGCTGCTCATAATCTATTGGATAGGGTAGAGGTGTTAGGCTTCGTTGATCACCATCTATCAATTGATTGGATTTATGATTGCGGTTGTAAAGTAATCAACTTGCTTGCTAAAGGATCGCTTAAACATTGCACCCAACAACTGCACAAAACCGCAGAAGAGCATATTGAGGACGTTAGGCAGGAAGTAGAATATGCTCATCGCTTGGGATTAACAGTCAATTTATATCTTGAAGACTGGTCTTCTGGCATGCAAGATTCCCCGGACTATGTTTTCCAAGTTATGGATTCACTATCTGATATAGGGATTCGGCGCATACTTTTACCAGACACATTAGGTATTCTTCATCCATTGCAGTGTGTTGAATTCCTGCGCAAAATGATCAAACGTTATCCGTATTGTCATTTTGATTTTCATGCACACAATGACTATGATTTGGCTGTTAGCAATTCTTTGGCAGCCGTTCTTTGTGGGGTCAAAGGTATTCACGTTACGGTCAATGGGCTTGGTGAACGCTGCGGCAATGCTCCATTAGCTTCGGTACAAGTCATTTTAAAAGACATGTACCATGCCCGAACCAAAATTCATGAAGATCGTTTAAATGAAATCAGTCATTTGGTAGAAGGTTATAGTGGTGTTCCTGTTTCTCCCAACACACCGGTAGTCGGTGAACATGTTTTCACACAAGTTGCCGGTGTACACGCGGATGGTGATAATAAAGATAATTTATATTGCAACAAACTTTTACCGGAACGCTTTGGAAGACATCGAAAATATGCCTTAGGTAAAAACTCGGGAAAAGCGAATATAGTAAAAAATCTGGAAGATCTTGGCCTAGAACTCACCGCAGAGCAGACTAAGGCTGTCACAAAAAGGATTACCGAGTTGGGAGATAAGAAAGAATTGGTTACACAGGAGGACTTACCATATATTGTAAATGACGTGTTGAAACACAACATTCAGGAAGAACAAGTCAAATTAGTAAGTTATATGGTTTCCACTTCTTATGGACTCAAACCGATTGCTAGTATCAAAGTAAATATTCATGGACAAGAATATGAAGCAGATTCTACGGGTGATGGTCAATATGACGCTTTTGTAAAAGCCCTTCGCAAGATTTATAGAGATAAACTGAATAAAGAGTTCCCGTTACTTGACAATTACGCTGTCAGTATTCCTCCGGGTGGTAGGACCGATGCACTTGTGCAGACAATCATTACATGGCGTGATGGTAATAGAATATGGCGCACAAGAGGTTTGGACGCAGACCAAACAGAAGCTGCGATAAAAGCTACTTTTAAAATGCTTAATCAGGTAGATTCAGATAATGCCACCGGCAATTTTAAGTAGTAGAGTAAACATCATAGAATCATAAAAATCTAAAAGATATGAAATTAACAATTGCCGTATTACCCGGCGATGGTATCGGTCCGGAAATCATGAAACAAGGACTGGCTGTTCTTGAGGCTATTGCCAAGAAATTCAATCACGAGTTTATTTATCATGAAGCAATTTGTGGCGCTCATGCTATTCAGGAAGTTGGTGATCCGTTTCCCGACCAAACGTTTCAGACGTGTATGGAAGCCGATGCTGTATTATTTGCTGCAGTAGGTGACCCACGATTTGATAATGATCCGACAGCGAAGGTTCGTCCCGAACAAGGGCTCCTTGCCATGCGCAAGATGTTAGGACTTTTTGCCAACATCAGACCGGTTGCGACTTTTGATTGCCTCCTTCATAAGAGTCCGCTCAAAGAAGAACTATTGAGAGGAGCTGATTTCATCGTTATACGAGAACTCACTGGGGGCATGTATTTTGGTGAGAAATATCAAGATAACGACAAGGCTTACGATACAGATATTTACACACGTCCTGAAATAGAACGCATTTTAAAAGTGGCCTTTGAGTACGCAATGTTGCGTAATAAACATTTGACGGTTGTTGACAAAGCCAATGTTTTGGCGAGTTCTCGCCTCTGGCGACAAATCGCAAAAGAAATGGAGCCATTGTATCCGGAAGTAACCACAGATTATATGTTTATCGACAATGCTGCCATGCGTGTCCTTACTGAGCCACGTTATTTTGATGTCATTGTAACAGAAAACACATTTGGCGACATCCTTACCGATGAAACCTCTTGTATTACCGGATCTATGGGCCTACAACCCTCGTCATCATTAGGTGAACATACGCCACTCTTTGAGCCGGTTCATGGTTCATGGCCACAGGCTGCAGGGAAAAATCTTGCCAATCCTGTCGCTCAAATCCTCTCGGTAGCAATGTTAATGGAGCATTTTAAACTCAACAAGGAGGGGCAACTTATCAGAAATGCCGTCGACGCAAGTCTTGAAGCCAATGTCCGAACTCCCGAAATTCAAGTCGAGGGTGGCGACGAGTATGGCACGACAGAGGTTGGACAATGGATTGTAGATTGGATAAACAATCAATAAACCTTGTTCCTACTTGTTTTGATAATTTCATAATTGGTCTTTTTAGCAGATAGCAAGCAGAGTCAAGTACCAAGTGCGAATTTACGTTATCTTTTGTTAAAAACAAATTCTGGCAAAATACCGAATAATCATAGCACAAAGCTATTAGAATACTTTCTAACGTGTTCATACAAAAAGAGGGTGTGTCAAAATAGGCACATCCTCTTTTTTTTATATTTCTCTATGATGCTTTTATTACCTCTCTTTACGTAGCAGTTTTTATACTTTTTCTTCCTGCAGCGTTCGTAGAAAGGCATAAAAGCGTAAAAATGGTGTGTATAAAGTCTGTGAGGATACGTTTTATGCCCTCTATCCCCTGTTTGCTGAGCTTTCTGCACATTTTCTTGATGTTGAAGGCTATGGCAAAGAAGGCAAAGTCCATCGTGACCTTGTCTTTCCCGAAGTGGCGGAAACGTCGATATGCCATATCGTATTTCATTTGTCCGAAGACGGCTTCGGGCTCAATGCACCGCCGTCCTCTCTGCCTGATACCTTCCCGGGAAGTGAGCCTTTCCCTTGCCTTTCGCTTGTATTCGTTCAGCTTGTGGTTGACCTCTATGATGCGCCTGTCCGTCTTTGCCTTGTAACACCGGCAACGGAGTGGGCATCCATTGCAGTTCTTCGCCCGATAGCGTGCGCTTTCGGTGACATATCCGCTTGCGGTCTTTCCCCGGGTCGTCCCGACGCGTTCCATGTGCTGCCCCATGGGACAGACGTAATAGTCTTCCTCCCTGTTGTAATACAGACTGTCTTGATGGAATGGATCAGGTGCGTAGCGCGGACGCTGTTCCAGATGGAAGCGGTTGTACTTGACATAGGCTTCCACGCCGGCTTCCTCCATGAAGCGGTAGTTCTCCTGTGATCCATACCTCGAGTCGGCAACGGCGGTGGAGGGAAGGTGGTGATAGCGGTGGAAGAAAGAAGCCATGAATGGGATGAGAGTGAGCGTGTCGGTAGGATTGGGGAACAGGGCAAAGTCGGTGATGAATTGGTTTTCCGTGGCTATTTGGAGATTATAACCAGGCTTGGTCTGCCCATTGTTCATCGCATCCTCCTTCATACGCATAAAGGTGGCGTCAGGATCGGTCTTTGACATGGAGTTGCGGTTGCCGATCTGTTTGAGGCGGCTGTCATACTCCTTGAGCTTGTCACGATGCCTGTCCAGCTCCTTTATCTGCCTTTCTTTTTCCCTACGCTGCGCTTTCTCCTCCTTAGACTTGGGGGCAGGCGCGGCGGCGAGGGCTTCCTTGAGTTCGGCGGACAGTTCTCCCAGCATGGCGGGTGTGAACTCGATTTCCTCTTTCTTGGAAGATTTCTCTTGGGCGATGACCTCGTCGACCTGCTGCAGGAGGACACGTATCTTCTCCATGAGTTTGCCACGGTTCTTCTCCACCGTCTTGCGCCATACAAACGTGTACTTGTTGGCCTTAGACTCTATCTTCGTCCCGTCGATGTATTCCACGTCAAGGGTCACAAAACCACGATCGGCAAGCAGCAGCACCAGTTGGGTAAACACGTTGTTGAGCTCGTCCTTGACACGGTTGCGAAAACGGTTGATGGTGATGAAGTCGGGCTTCTCGTAACCTGCGAGCCGGATGAAGTGAATGTCCCCGAGAAGCAGTTGCTCTATCCTGCGGCAGGAGTAGATATTGTTCATGTAGGCATAGAGGATGACCTTGAGCATCATCTTCGGATGATAGGGAATGCGGCCGCTCTCTTTGTAAAGCTTACGGAAATTGTCGAGCTTCAGATCGTCAACAACGGCATTGACAATGCGAACGGGGGCGTTTTCCGCAATATTCTCATCGATCCTTTGCGGAAAAAGCACCGTTTGGTTGCATATGTAAGGGCGAAAGTGTAACTTGGGCATAACTATTATTGTATGCCTAAAGTTACAAAAACTTTGGGAAATAACAAAGCCCTGGCTTGAGAAAGTCGGGGCTTTGTGCAAAACAAGAGAGGGTGCCTATTTTGACACACCCTCTTTTTTTTATTGAACACAGGTTATAATAAAATAAAAAATGCAAACCAGAAAATCTTTCCAACGCGGTTAAACACGGATGTGCGGGAAGAGTTTACAAAGTTGGCTCATAAAAAAGCGATGGCCTTCACAGGCAACCGCTCCAAATCTTCAATAGGTATTAGTTCCTTTAAGGTAAAAAGATTGTTTTCAGGATAACGATGCAAATATACATATTAATTTCTGATGTGCAAAACATTTTGATTAATATTTTTTTTACAAAACGATTATGTGCCCACACATTTAAAGAATATAACAAAAAATATTTTATCTTCTCTTAGTTTCTTGAGTTTTTATATAGCGGTGTTCCTGGCTTAGTAGGAAAAAGATGTGGATTTTTTATTAGTATATATTCTTCTCTTTGCATTATGGAAGAAAAATCTATATCAATTAGCTGAGTTCGTTTTTCCGGGCGAAGTATTAAGTTTCTGATAATACTCCTTGAAATCAGGGCGTGTTTTCACATAATATTTATTATGATAAATAATTGATTAGCAGAATTAAGAATACGCGAGTTCAGGGCTGGGCCTGCTGCTCTTCTACACTCGTGGGAATCTTCTCTTGCTTCATAACAGAACTTTTTTGATTCATTGTACTTTGTCATGACTTTTTTAGTGTTGGGAAACTGTAAACTTATTCAGTATATGTCAGTTTGGTCTATTCTTGTAAAATTATTGAGTACAATAGGCTATAATATCGTGGTCTTTATATAAATTTGCAGAATTAATTTAAATTGTTAGTAAATCAACTATGCAAACAAAGATTTTTGAAAAGTTTTTGGGGTTTAATCCTCAAAAAGTAAGTTTTAGAACAGAGATTGTCGCAGGTGCAACTACATTTCTGACTATGAGCTATATCCTAGCTGTTAACCCTGCTATTTTGAGTTCAACAGGAATGGATAAGCCAGCCTTGTTCACAGCAACAGCTATTGCTTCTGCAATAGCCACTTTTCTATTAGCTTTTATGGCTAAATTGCCATTTGCTCAAGCTCCAAGCATGGGGCTGAATGCTTTTTTTGCTTATACGCTGTGTCAAGCAATGGGGTATAGTTGGCAGCAATCTTTAGCAATTATGCTTATTGAAGGAATTCTCTTTTTGCTGATTACGTTTATTAATGTTCGCGAACGCATCCTTGCCGCAATTCCAGAGAATCTAAGATTTGCAATCTCGGCAGGTATAGGCATGTTTATAGCATTCATTGGTTTAAAAAATGCAGATATTATAGTTGCTAATCCAGCAACTTTTGTTGGCTTGGGAAAATTTACTCCGACTGCAGTTTTGGGCCTAATAGGCATTGTTTTAAGTGGCGTCCTAATGACTAAACAAATTAAAGGTGCCCTTTTTTATAGTATCGTAATTGCAACATTGGTTGGTATCCCTATGGGAGTTACAGTAATTCCTGAAGGTTGGTTGCCGGTTTCAACGCCCCAAAGCCTCAAACCTATATTCATGCAATTTGATTTTGCAGGGCTGCTAAATTTTAAATCTGTTTTAGTTGTGATATCTTTGCTTCTCGTCAATATTTTTGATACGGTAGGAACGTTGGTTGGCTTGGCTTACAAAGCGAAGATTGTTAAAGAAGATGGAACGATTCCTCGAATAAAGGAAGCAATGATGAGCGATGCTGTCGGTACCACTTGTGGGGCATTCTTAGGTTCTAGCACACTTACAACTTATGTAGAAAGTGCTTCAGGAATAGCAGAAGGAGGAAAAACCGGTTTGACCTCAGCTTTTGTTGGTTTGCTTTTCTTGTTATCTTTATTCTTTGCACCTATATTTCTTTTGATTCCTAGTGCTGCAACAAGTGGTGCTCTTGTTTTGGTGGGTGTACTGATGATAGATAGTGTCAAGAAGATTAATTTGACAGATGTGAGTGAAGCTTTTCCAGCCTTTATTACTATGATTACAATGGTACTGTGTTACTCCATCGCTGATGGTATCTGTTTGGGCATCTTGACCTTTGTTGTATTGAAAGCGTGTACAGGCAACTGGAAAGAACTAAATCCTACTTTGGTAATCCTCTCTCTCCTATTTATCGTAAACTTTATCTTTGGATAATCTATTAGATACAAAAGAGGATTCTTCCTTTTTAGATGTATATTATTTATAAATAATAATAAAAGGGTGGCAAAATTTCTGCCTCCCTTTTTTATCGATTTACAAAAAAGCAATTAACTTACTTGAAAAAACGCTTGTACAAGCCGGCAAAACCCGAAGCATGACGGGCTTCATCCTTAGCCATTTCATGAATTGTATCATGAAGAGTGTCATTGCCTTCAGCCTTTGCCTTTTTGGCCATAGCGAACTTTTCTGCGCAAGCATCTTTTTCTGCAGCAATACGAGCTTCCAAATTACTCTTGGTATCACCGAGAACCTCACCCAGCAACTCTGCGTAGCGAGATGCGTGATTAGCTTCTTCATAAGCATAGCGCTCATAAGCACGGGCAATCTCAGGGTAGCCCTCGCGGTCTGCCTGGCGAGCCATAGCTAAATACATACCAACTTCACCACATTCGCCGGCAAAGGTATCTTTGCAATGCTGAATCAACTCTTCGCTAACACCTTCCTTGTAGGCTGCTCCAAGGTAATGAACGGTTGCCAGTTCCAAATCATCAACTGCAACATCTTCCATTTCCTTGAACTTGCTTGCAGGTGCTTTACAGATTGGACACTGCTCAGGAGCCTCTGTTCCTTCATAGATGTACCCACAAACGGTACAGATAAATTTCTTTTTCATAAGTCTTTGTATTAAAATAAATTACTTTGTATTATTAGAATATACAAAGGTACGATAATATTTCGTACAGCAAATGCATATACATTGGTTTTAACTTTATTTTAATCGACCAATATCTTTGCTAAATCTTCTAAAGGAAGTAATTGTTGTTCACCCGTTTCCATATTCTTTAGCGTGATTTTTCCTTCTTGAATTTCGTTTTCGCCTGCCAAAGCAACAAAAGGTATATGCTTGGCATTCGCGTAACTCATCTGTTTTTTCATCTTTACCGTGTCCGGATAGATCTCCGCACGTATCCCTGCTTTGCGACATTCTGCAACACAGGAAAGGCAATACATCGTTTCCTGCTCTCCGAAATTGATGAATAAGATTTTTGTCGGACTGATTGTATCTTTAGGATATAGGTCTAAAGTATTCAATACATCATAGATACGGTCGGCACCAAAGCTGATTCCTACCCCACTTAATCCCGGCATTCCGAAGATGCCGGTCAAGTTATCGTAACGCCCACCACCGGTTATACTTCCCATCGGAGTGTCGAGAGCTTTTACCTCAAAAATGGCACCAGTATAATAATTCAGTCCCCTAGCGAGCGTCAAATCAAACTGAATTTCGTTCTGCAATCCAATTTTCTCGAGTGTCTGAAGGATAAACGCCGTCTCTTCTACACCCTTTTGACCTGTTTCCGAATCAGCCAGCGCTTTTGTTACAACGGCTAATTTCTCTTCGTTTGTGCCAGACAGCGTAATAAAAGGTTGTAATTTCTGAACAGCTTCTTCTGAAAGGCCAACGCTTCTCAGCTCTTCATTGACATGTTCCAAGCCTATTTTGTCGAGTTTATCGATTGCCACCGTGATATCCACAAGCCTATCGTCCTCTCCTATAACTTCGGCTATTCCCGACAAGATCTTACGATTGTTGATTTTAATTTGTACTCGAATACCAAATTTCGTAAAAACAGTATCAATAATCTGCATCAGTTCTACTTCATTCATCAGCGAGTTAGACCCCACCACATCAGCGTCACACTGATAGAATTCACGGTATCTGCCTTTCTGAGGCCTGTCTGCACGCCATACCGGTTGAATCTGATAGCGCTTGAATGGGAACTGCAATTCGTCATGGTGCATCACGACATAGCGGGCAAAGGGAACTGTCAAATCATAACGCAGCCCCTTTTCGCACAGCTTGGCAGCCAGATGTAGAGGATTTCTGTCGAGTAGTTCCGAATCAGGAATTTTACTGAGATAATCTCCGGAATTAAGAACCTTAAACAAGAGTTTATCTCCTTCTTCTCCGTATTTGCCCATCAGTGTCTGCAGGCTTTCCATAGATGGTGTTTCTATCTGCTGAAATCCATATAGTGCATAAACATCTTTGATAGTGTTGAATATATAATTACGTTTGGCCATTTCCATGGGGCCAAAGTCACGTGTACCTTTGGGTATTGTTGTTTTTTGAGACATTTCTAAATTTATTTACGAATGATGGTCTGAGCACGGTCAGGACCAATTGAAATAACCTTAATTGGCGTTTCGAGGTATGTTTCCAAGAATTGGACATATATACGGAAATTGTCCGGGAACTGCTCTTCGGCTGTAAACCGTGTCATGTCAGTCTTCCAGCCTTTAAAATCTTGATAAATCGGAGTGACATGGTCTATTTCATAAGGCAAGTCTGTCGTTTCCTCGCCATTAGGCAGTTTGTATCCCACACAGGCCTTTATCGTGTCGAAATCATCTAAAACATCGCTCTTCATCATGATCAACTTCGTAACTCCATTCACCATAACGGAATATTTAAGCTGCACAAGGTCAATCCAACCGCACCGGCGTTCACGCCCCGTCACTGCTCCATACTCATGTCCTAAGTCACGAATCCTCTGGCCTGTTTCATCAAACAACTCTGTGGGGAAAGGTCCGGAACCTACACGGGTACAATAAGCCTTCATAATGCCATAGACTTCACCGATCTTATTAGGGCCAATTCCCAAACCGCTACATGCGCCTGCACAAATCGTATTAGATGATGTTACGAACGGATAAGAACCGAAATCTACGTCCAGCATGGTTCCTTGGGCACCTTCACACAAGATACTCTTACCGTTACGCAGCAAGTTATTGACCTCATGCTCTGAGTCTACAAATTGGAAAAGTTGCATATACGCAACGCCCTCCATCCAGTTGCGTTCGGCTTCTGCCAGTCCGTCAAACTCATTCCAGCCCAATGATGCCAACATAGATAGATGGCGTTTCTTATGTGCCTCGTACTTTTCTTCGAAACGATCGAGAATATCGCCTACGCGCAGACCATTACGACTGACTTTATCTGTGTAAGCAGGACCGATTCCCTTACCTGTTGTGCCGACCTTATCTTTACCTTTTGCTGCCTCGTAGGCTCTGTCAAGCAGGCGGTGGGTCGGCATGATTAAATGCGCTTTCTTCGAAATATGAAGCCGTTCTTTCAGGGGATGACCGCTCTTTTCAAGCTCCTGGGCCTCACTCATAAACAAATCGGGGGCGAGCACTACCCCATTGCCGATAATATTTACCTTCCCACCTTGGAAAATGCCAGAGGGAATTGAGCGTAGAACATACTTCTGACCCTCAAATTCAAGCGTATGCCCCGCATTAGGGCCACCCTGGAATCGAGCCACAACATCATAGTCGGGTGTCAAGACATCAACTACTTTTCCTTTACCTTCATCGCCCCACTGCAATCCAAGCAGGACGTCAACTTTACCCTTTGTTTCCATTTTGTATTTTGGTTTTTCGAAATTCTATTTTGTTGCTTTGCTGCTTACGCCGCGTCTGCTTTGCCTGGCAATTACTGCACACTCCATATATATATAAAGTATATGTATCCTGATGAAACCTTCGATATTTCGCATCGCCAATAGCCCGTGAGACCGCAGGAATCTGAACATCGGTAACATGCCCGCAGACCGTACAAACCTGATGGCATAGATTTGGTTTGGCCAGACTGGCCGTATAGCGTGTTCCATTCATGAACCGATGACGCACAACCAAGCGTATTTTAAGAAAAAAGCGTATCGTGTTATACAAAGTAGCTCTGCTTACACGAAAGTTCTGTTCAATAAGCGACTTGCTTAAATCTTCCAACGCAAATGCACCTTTTATATGATAGATTGCGTCAAGAATGGCATAGCGCTCGGGAGTCTTCCTTAATTTGTTTTCCTCTAGATAATGATCCAAAGCTTTTCTTGCTCTTATTGGTACGCTATCTTCCATATATTACACTTAAACTCTGCTGACAAAATTACTATATTTTTTTCATTTATGGGGTTCGAATCCCGTTTTTTACAACACGTTCGTTCCCTAATTAATCCAAAATATCTCCCAAAGCCTTCTGCGTTAACAGGCGATACGCATCGTCCAACTCCTCAAACTTTGTCACGCAGTTGTAGGCGGCATGTCTTACCAAGTTATTTTCGCTGCGTAGTGCCACGGCAGTCTGGTCGAGAAATTCGTTGATTCCGCGCTCGTTAGGGCTCATCCCCTTTTGAAAAAGACGCCCCAGAAGCGTGTAAGCACATATTTCGTACAGGGGATTGTCGTGGGCAATCCACTGAAAAGCCAAAACCGGCGCGTAGTCGGTATATTGTAGCAAGTTGAAAGCATACATATTGGCCAACTCCGGGGTGTTAACCTGTTCCATCCACATCTCTGCCATCTCCTGTGGAAATTCTTCTGCCGGCATGATAAGTGTAGCCAAGATGCGGCATTCACGAATACTCTCTTTCCATAATTCTACGGCCAGTGATCGGTCTTTGCCATATTCTAAGGCCTGGCGTTGCAGATCTGAGAACGATACTCCCCAGTTGAGTTTGTAATTTACGCCCTTTTCACGCATTGACTGCGACACCGGCCCGTTCATATACAGCCTAAAACTCTGTTTGATTGTATTTATTTTTTGTTTGATTTCCTGATCCATACCTTCTAAATCTTGTTTTCAGATGCTTTGCTATAATATTCCATATTCTTCACCGTAACGCATCATCTGTTGCGTATAAGTTTCAGTATAGTCTACATCTACATCCGTGATTTCGCCTTCCGCATTCTTTACCAGCGTAAACTTGGGATTAATAAATCCTTTGTAAGGTGCGATATCTAGTTTTGCGTAGCGTTTCAACACTTCTTTATGAAGTTCGGAGTCAACCTGTATTCCATAAGTTTCAACCAAAAGTCGGGCTGCAGAAAAGTCACCTTCGCTCTTTATGCGTTGAATTTCGGCCAGAAGTTCCGCAAACAAGTTGCGCAAGCCCGCATAATCGGCAATAGTGATATAATGCTTGTCATCGATCTTCGATAGCGAAACGATGTTCTTGCCGTGCGACAACACCCAATGCCCAATCAGCGCTCTATTCTGCATGTGCGACTCCTCTATGCGATCTCCCGGTTTGATGCGAACCAGCTGTGTCATTACACCATTCATCAAGTAGGTATAATACTGACTTTTATAGGCTTCACTATCCGGCAAAAGCCCCAGTTCCACCAGTTTGGCATCGGCCATATAATAAAGTCCGTACAAATCAGCCCTTGCTTCCTCAATCGTATTGCCGTAAGGCTTCAGCGCATTGGGATCTGTCCCCGGAAGCAACCGCCCACTTCCGTGTCCCAGACACTCATGCAGATCGGTATGGAGATCGTCGCAAACATCGCCATATCGCTTTATCATGTCCAGCGTAGGGTCGTCAACGACAAACTCTTCCAGCATTCCCGAATTTTTCGAAGCCTTATGATACGCCTCTGTCAGATTGAAAATGCTAACACTTTTAGAACCATGCGTGGCCCGAATCCACTCGGCATTGGGCAGATTAATGCCGATAGCCGAAGCGGGATACTCGTCTCCGCCCAACATGGCCGCACAGACGACATTGGCTATTACACCCTTGACCTTTTCCTTACGGAAGCGTCTGTCTACCGGTGAATGGTCTTCAAACCACTGCGCGTTCTCGCTAATGCGGCGCGCTCTGGTCGTGGCCTCTTGGTCTTTATATTCGACAAGACCTTCCCAAGAACCTTTCAGGCCGAGCGGATCGCCATAAACTTCAATAAAGCCATTGATAAAATCGACTTCTCCGTCCGTTGCTTTCAGCCATTCAACAGAATATTGATCAAAGTCGGATAAATCTCCTGTTGTATAATACTTTATAAGTTGACGAATAACTGTTTTCTGTTGATCCGTTTCGGCGTAATCCATAGCTCTTTCGAGCCAATATATAATCTTCTCGATGACCTTTGAATAACGTCCGTTACGTGCGTAAACTTCTTCCTCAAGATTACCGTTTCGCTTAACCAAGCGTGAGTTCAGTCCCCACGAAGGCTGACTATTTGCCCGCTCCGGATATTTTTTTACAAACGAATCGGATAGCTTCTGATAAAATGCTTCTACCTCGGCCTGGGTAACATCCTTGTAATAGTTACAGGCTGACGTCTGAACTAAATCGTCTCCGTCGGCCTTGTTGACCCGCTTGGGCAAATAATCCGGATCAAAAATAACTTTCAGCAGAGTCGAGAGCAGCTGTTGGCGATCCTGTCCGTCCTGCAACGGCAGCTCCTCGTCTTTAAGTTTCTCAAACGCGGAGATGGAAAAAGTTTTTGAAAAAGCAGGCAAGAATTTGTCGCAAGAATAATGGTGATAGATGCCATTGGCAAACCAGACCTGCCGCAAATATGTTTCAAAATCCAGAAACTCGAAGTTGGAGCGGTTACCCGAATAATTGCGGTATATCTTCTCAAGCGTCTTTCGAATCAGGATGTTATAAGCACCAAATTGGTCGGTTGTGATATCACGACCGACCAGCGTAGCCTTAGCTAGGTAATATATAAATATTTTATTTCTCAGCGAGAGGCCATCAAATCCTTTAAGATGATAGCGCAACATCTGGATATCGGCAAAGCGCGTGTCTGAGCCGACTGATGATATGTTCATAAATTTTATTTGTCTTTTTGATTTTTAGGTTTTTGTCCTCGTTTTTTGGGCTTTGGCTCTTCTGCCACCATGTGTAAGACTTTGTAATCACGAGGGGTACAGCCGTTAATTTTAAAGAATGAAGCATAAAAAGACTGCCTATTAGAGAATCCGACAATGTCGGAAATATCCTCCATATTTAAATCTTTATAGCGCCGGTCAGCCAAAAGCGACATTGCCTCTTCAATTCGATACTTATTGACTAAAGCGGTATAGTTCGTATGGAAACGAACGTTCACAACGGCCGAGATATAACGCGTATTCGTACCAAGGTCTTCGGCCAATCGTTTGGCAGAGTAATCCTTGTCCTTGTATTTCTTCTGAATCAAGATTAAGTCAAGAATCTTTTCCTTAAGTTGATCCATCAATGTAGGATTAATCAGCGTGCGGTAAGCCGCTTCTTTCTCTTTCTTTTCAACAATATTATACTTTGCCATACCATTGTGTTTTGGAATCCCGACTATTATTTTGCAAATATAAATAAAAATGATTTAATTGTCAAGTGTTTCATTAAATATTTTTCATAAAAAACAACACTCTGGATTAACATGAAATAGAACGGGAAAAACAAAAAATAAGCCATGAAATTGCTCTTTTTGCAAGAAAAGGCGACTGATTTTATGTTTTTGAAAGCCAAAAGTGGTGTTTTTGCGTTCCCAAAAGGCCACTTTTATCATCTAAAAGCAGTGCTATTGCAAGCTAAAAGCAGCCCTTTTAGCGGCTAAAAGGGCTGCTTTTAGATGACCATATCAATCGGTTTGTTCTATGAATAAACTTAAATTGCTGATAATAAGCATGTTATCTAAAACGTGAAAAAACAGCGTTTTTCGCGCCAAAATAGGTAAAGATTAATCTGACAGCATTCCTTGCGAGTGATTTGTAAAGATGTTTGACGAAATGATTGTAAGATTTTTTTATAAGAATTCATGTGCTTAATTTGTATTTTATAGCTAACTTTGCAGAAAAAGATTGTCTATGATAAATTACAATCTATCAAAGATTAAAGCCATCATTTTCGATGTTGACGGGGTTCTATCTGCCGAGACTATTGTGTTGGCTGCCAGTGGAGAACCGCTCCGCACAGTAAATATCAAGGACGGATATGCCATTCAGCTTGCGATAAAAAAGGATTTGAGGATTGCTATCCTGACAGGCGGGCGGACAGAAGCTGTCAGAATACGCTATGCGGGGCTGGGTGTCACAGACATTTATATGGGGTGTGCCGTCAAAATCAATACGTACGAAGCGTTCAAAGAGAAATATCACCTCGAAGATGAAGAAATTCTGTATGTAGGTGATGATATTCCTGATTTTGAAGTCATGAAAAAAGTAGGATGCGCATGTTGTCCTGCCGACGCGTGTCCCGATATTAAACAGATCAGTTGCTATGTCAGCGACCGGAAGGGAGGCTGTGGTGTTGGTCGAGACATCATCGAACAGGTGATGAGATCACAGGGGAAATGGTTGGCCGGCAGCGAAGCTTTCGGGTGGTAACTCCCCTACCCTAATGGATTCCTATAATTGATTGTTTATAAAATATTTAGCAATTATTTGCTATACTGAATATTTATGGATTTCAAACGGATTATTTTAGCAAGTAACTCACCAAGGAGGAAGGAACTGTTGGCAGGCTTGGATATAGATTTCATCATCAGAGTAAAACCCGATATTGACGAAACTTATCCCTCAGAACTCGCGCCACAGGATGTACCCGTGTATCTTGCACGAAAGAAGGCCCAAGCCTATTTGGATGAATTGGGCCACCGAGAATTGCTGATAACGGCTGATACGATTGTCATTGTTGACAATGAAATTCTGGGAAAACCTTGTGATGAAGGAGAGGCTAAATACATGCTCAGGCTTCTGAGCGGCAAAACTCATTTGGTAACGACGGGCGTCTGTCTGAGTACGCTGCAAAGTACACGGGCTTTCAGCGTCACGACCCAAGTGACTTTCAAAGATCTGACTCCCGAAGAGATAGATTATTATGTTTCAAAATATCGTCCGTTTGATAAGGCCGGTGCCTATGGTATACAGGAATGGATTGGATATATCGGTGTGACAAATCTGGAAGGAAGTTTTTATAACGTCATGGGACTTCCCGTGCAAAGAATCTATCAAGAAATGAAATTGCTTTAAACAGCCGGCCTGCGTAAATTAGTGAATAACCCTATGGGAAGACTTCAATTATTATCATTTGTATTGCTACTCGGCCTACAGACAGCTTTTGCCCAGAATTTTGTACTTCAGGGGAAGGTTGTGGACGAAGACCAGCACGCGTTGGAATTTGTCACGGTCAGGGTCGCAAGCCAAGGTAAGATTACGATGACGACACTGCATGGAGATTATAAGCTGAACCTGAAGTCGGCCGATAGCGTTGTGGTAACATTCTCATTAATCGGATATAAGACCAAGACGAGGGTGTTGCGTCGCCCACAAGGCAAGCAGACGTTACAAGTGGTGTTGCAACAGCATAACGCTTTGGCAGAGGTTGTTGTTGAGGGACAACGAAAACAGACTACACAGAATCAAGAACTGAAAACAAAAGATACTAAACTGTTGCCGACTGTTTCGGGGAATGCGATAGAGGAACTGATCCAGACACAGCCGGGCGTCAGTTCGCATGACGAGTTGTCGTCACAATACAATGTCCGAGGTGGATCTTTCGACGAGAATGTTGTTTTTATCAATGGTCTGGAAATCTATCGCCCGTTTCTTGTAAGGTCAGGTCAGCAGGAAGGATTGAGCGTCATCAATCCTTACATGGTAGACCAAATCCATTTTTCAACGGGTGGATATGCGGTGAAATACGGTGACCAAATGTCCTCGGCATTGGATATCACCTACAAGACACTGAAGCCCCGGCAGTTTGAAGCCAGCTTTGTAGGTAGCTTACTGGGGGGCGATGTCTATATAGGTTTTGCCACAAAAAGCCTGACTTGGCTTAATAGTATAAGGTATAAGACCAATCGCTATTTGCTCGGCTCGCTCGATAGCAAAGGAGAATATAAGCCCAACCACTTTGATTATCAAACTTATCTGCGATATACACCCAACAAGCATTGGGAAATCAGCATGATAGGTAATATAAATGACAGTCGTTACACGTTCATTCCTAAGAGTAGGTCGACGACTTATGGAACTGCGGACAACGCGCTTAACTTTAAGGTTTACTTCAATGGTAAAGAAAAGGATTTGTTTACGACCTACTTCGGTAGTATCGGCATCACCCGTCTCTTAGCCAAAGATACCAAATTCTCACTCCTTGCCTCGGCTTATTCCACGCATGAACGGGAAGCGTATGACATAGAAGGACAATACTGGTTGAATCAGACAGGCAAGACAGGCAATCTGGCTGTCGGAACTTATTTTGAACATTCAAGGGATTATCTCAACGCGCATGTAGAAACTATGAAGCTCATGTTTCAACACAAACCTGCAAAACACGACTGGGAGGCAGCCGTGCTCTATAAGCGGGAACATATTGATGAGAACTATAATGAATATGAAATGCGGGATTCGGCAGGATATATCATCCCGCACACGGGCAAAGACCTTCAGATGATTTACGCGCTTAAAAGTAAACAGCGTCTCAATACCTGCCGAACCGAGGCTTATATTCAAGACATATATCGTTTTACCAACGCACGACAGACGTCTTTCTTTACGCTGAGCTATGGCGTCAGAATGAGTTATTGGGATTTTAACAAGGAAACAATCGTGAGTCCCCGTTTGTCACTCGCCTACACGCCTTCGTTTTCAACCAACAGCGTATTCCGTATGGCCACGGGAATTTATTATCAGGCACCTTTCTATAAAGAGTTGAGAGACACCGTGCTCATGGATGGCGTGACACGTGTAAACCTGAATCGAAAGATTAAGAGTCAGCGTTCTATCCACTTTATTCTGGGCTATGAGCACAATTTCATGGTAAACAAACAGAAATATAAGTTCTCGGCTGAAGCCTATTATAAGGCTTTGAGCAATCTGGTTCCCTACACGGTAAACAATATGAAAGTGGTTTATACCGGATTAAATCAAGGAACCGGGCACGCCATGGGGCTTGATTTTAAACTGTATGGAGAATTTGTTCCCGGAACAGACTCATGGATTAGCCTCTCGCTGATGGAAACACGCATGAAGCTGAATGGAAAAAGTGTATCGTTGCCAACAGACCAACGTTATGCCATCAGTTTATTCTTTACCGACTATTTCCCCTCGACAGACCGATGGAAAGCGGGTTTGAAACTTATTTTTGCTGACGGACTCCCCTTCTTTGCGCCACATCGTGAATTTGACAAGACCGTTTTCCGTGCATCCCCATACAAGCGAGTTGACCTCAGCGTCAGCTACAGGCTCTACAATCATGAAACCCGCGATAGGAAATCGATTCTCAAGAATATTTGGTTAAGCGTGGAAGGACTTAACCTGTTTGGTGTAAATAATGTCAACAGCTATTATTGGATAACGGATATCAGCAACGTCCAATATGCTATCCCCAACTTCCTTACGGGACGCCGTTTCAATACGAAGCTCAGATTCGACTTCTGATCCGACATAAAACAAACGAAAAGGATAAGTGAATTGTGCCTTCGAGTCCTTGGAAAGGCCGCCCTCTTCTGGTTCGTCGATGAGTTGCGTAAAAATGAAAATAGTCATTGCTTGCGAGCGAAACGCAGGATCTGCAAAAAAATACCTGCCGCTTACGAGCGACAGGTAGAAGTTATTAAAAACAACGTTTTGCTTATAAGCGACAGACTAAAAATGCTAAAAACAATCTGTCGCTTGTGTTTTTTTTCTCAAAAAATATTCAAAAGAGCATTTCGCTCATGTTTTTTATCAATTATCCATTATCCATGTAATCCATTAGAACCTGTATCCAAGTGTTACAAGTAATTGATGACGCTTGTTGCTGACCTTAGACGCTGTGGGGATATTGTCTTCTACGGATGGGCGAGGATCGTCCGGATTATCGTAATATGCCATGAATGGATAGAAATCGCCATCGGTCATACTATACTGGTAAGCCAAATCCGCAAAGAATTTCTTAAACGTATAGCCGATACCAGCCGTGATTCTGTTCGTACTCTTCCAATTCGTATAGTTTGTTGATGTCGCGTTGGCAGAACCTTGTGAGAGTAGAGAACCATCTCTATAACCGTCTTTGGCGAACATCGGCGATACATAATTGTAACCCAGTCTGACGGCCAAGTTAGGCATAGCTTTGAATTCTGAGCCCAGCTTAAAGGTTGAAACACCTTTTAAAGTTGCTTTCGTATGTTTATTCATGATTTGATCCGGAGAACTTTCTTCATAATAGCTATAACCGTTGTATGGATCATAATCGTAGTAGCTTCCGTCAATCACACGATTGTCCATCGTGCTGTAATCAGCATATTCATACGTAGCTCCTAATGCCAGATAATTCCCAACGGTATGTCCTAAACTCAATCCGAACTTCCATGGCGTATACAATTTGTAATCTAATGATACGGAATTGTTTTGTGTACCGTTGTTGGGTCCCATCTTTTCGTCCGTATCTTTTAACCCGTTCAAATATACCGAGGCGTATCCTCTCATCGTCAAATTGTACCAAATGGGTGTGTGCAAATAGCCTCCAATGCGGAATGGGGAATTTGCGATTGGACGGACAATGGCGCCAATCTTGATATCATAACCATTACCGGTTATTTCCAAATTCTCTTCTGAGCCTGCGATACCATTATTCGCGAGGTTTTCTCCGTAAGTGCTACCGCTCTTATAGTTTACATCGTGGAAGCCCACCGTCAATCCCAGATAAACTCTATCATTGATATTACTACTGACATTAAAGTCATATTCGCCAATATAGCCATGTTGGTATTGACCAAATAGGTAGTCGGAAGCATTCATGTAGGCGTATTCGTCAACCGCTTGACCATTTTCGTTCACATTACGGTATTGTAAAAGTCGGCTATAGCCTGCGTCTACAGCATTCCACATGCGGTTTGCCATCTCTTTGTTCTTTAGACTTATGCCATAAGCATACTTCCTCACCGTTTGTTTATTCTGAGAAGCGTGACTTAACTCGTTTGCAGCAGTCAGTAATTGATCAAAATTCCGGCTCTTGTGGTAATTGAAAGCCACATTCAGATATGAGTTGCTCTGCATTCTTGTAGTCCACACAAATCCTAATTGATCAAAACTTAGGTTGGTTTTATTGCCGTTAATGGATAAGTTAGAACCCTGGAAGGATATTTTGTTTTTTGCATCCTGCTGTGTAACCAGACCTCCAGATAACGCTAACAACGATCTGCGAAACAAACCAATGCCTGCAGGGTTTGAACTTATAGTCGAGATATCTGCGCCCAATGCTTCCATGGCACCGCCCATACCCACGTAACGAGCTGTTCCGTTTAGGTCATTATTGACCATCTTGGTGTCCTGATACGTTTCCTGTGCAGTCATGGGAATGGCTACTATCCCTAATATGGCTAATGATATTATAGTCTTATTCATAATCATATTTTCTTAAATTCAAAATTGTATCCTTCGGATAGAATTTAACGATGGCCAAAGCGACCGCCGCCACCTCCGAAACTACCACCGCTGTGAGCGCCTCCGGTACTTCCGCCGCCACCAAAGCTACCGCCTCCGCGTGAACCAAAGCTCCCATTTGATGGGAATGATGACTCAGGAGTATAGTTGCGGGTTGGTGCATTGTTTCTTCCAGAGAAACTTCCATTGTGACCTTGGTAGACATTCGAGCTTCTGCTATTATCCGGTGTATAGCTACGCGAACGGAATGTATTACCTTCTGCCCGTGATGAGAATCTCTGGTGCTTTGCCCCTTGTCCATTATAGTTGTCCGATCCTCTGTTTCCGAAAGAATAGCTGCGCCATCCAGCCGGTCTGTTGGAGCGAGTAACTATAACATGGCGATGCGGCCAATAGCCACCGCCCCAGTAGCTGCCATAGTAATATGGATAGCCCCAGTCCCAACTATAACCATACCATCCGGGATAATACCACGGATCGTACCACCCATCGTAGCCTGCCCAATTGTAATACCATGGCGTATACCAAGGATTATAGGCATATCCATAATATCCGTATCGATAATACGGACGGTTCATGTAATATGGATAGAACCACGGATTATAGAAGCCGTCCCACCTGCTCATGCGCGAGGAATATCGATAATCATCAGCGTCTTCTACCATTGTATCGTAATACCTTCCTACAAATGTTGTATCGATATACATTGAATCCGGATAAAGCCCGGTTCCTTTTTTAAATTCAATAATATCATTCCCTTTTGTATCGGTACCGATTTTCTGATAGTGACTCCAATACTTCCCTCTCCTATTATATTCGTCTACATCTCTTTTACTACCCGCATAATAGGTAGACTTTTGACTTGTCCGATCATAGGAGTTTCCCGTTTCGACAGTCTTCTTTGGAACAAAGTAGACATCGTCCTGCGCAATCATGCCTAATGGCAAAATTCCAAACAAGGCTAAGCATAAAATCATTCGTTTCATAATTGTGTCTCCTTTATTATTGAACTTTTTATCTTACATTGCAAATATATATCTATATTTATTACAAAAGTAAGGATTTTCCCTAATCTTATATAGGATTATCCCTATTTTTTATATATTTGCAAATATAATTAACAGCATTGTAAAATGAAATATCTCAGCTACCGATTCCTGTTTGAATGCAGTGATGAACGACTGCAACCTTCCAAAGATATTCTAATGGATTTATCAGCCGATTGTGGCTTTGAATCATTCGAAGATGAGAATGGCGAATATATAGGCTATGTGCAAGAAAGCCTCATTGATGAAACGGCACTAAATCAGCTGATAGCCGACTTCCCTATTCCTGATGTCAAAATATCCTACGTTAAATCTAAAGTTGAAGATCAAAACTGGAACAATGTTTGGGAGCAGCAGGGATTTGAACCGATAAATATTGACGATAAAGTTATTGTATTCGATGCCAAAAAGAAGATTGTCAATCCACCACAACCAGATAGTATTTTAGTAGGAATCGACGCCGTTCAGGCCTTTGGAACAGGTACGCATCAGACCACTCAAATGATGATAAAGATGCTGATTGATTCGGATATTATGGGTAAATCCATTTTGGATTGTGGCTGTGGTACGGGTATTCTCTGTTTGGTAGCATCCAAACTTGGCGCAGAGAAAGTGGTCGGCTTTGACATTGATGAATGGAGTGTCAATAATACGATTCACAATGCTGAGATCAATGGAGTCAACAATGTATCCGTATTGCATGGAGATTCCTGTGTTATCAGTCATATTAGCGGATGTTTTGATTACGTACTTGCCAACATCAACAGGAATATTCTTCTCAATGACATGTCAAAATACGTGGAAGTGATGACCAGCCAATCCTTTCTGATTATCAGCGGCTTCTATATAGAAGACGTTCCTTTGCTTTTGGAAAAGGCAGAATCATTGAAAATGGTAGAAATCAAGCGCATTCAGCAAGACCGCTGGGCATGTCTTATTCTTCAACGACAATTGAGTTGAAGTAATCTTTTAGCACACCTTTATAACCGGCCTGCGAGTCCGATACTAAAATAACAGACTGTCTGTTTCCTGATAGTTTGGGGCCTAAACACATACCTTCGTAATTGGCAAAAGATTGCGTTGTCAAGTTTAGACGTGTTGTCCAGCTGGCAATCAATGTCTTTTGTGTATATCCTATTGTCTCACCGGTGTTTATCAATTTGGTATAATAGATTTTACAATCCACATGTGAGCCGATTTTCTGTTTTGGAATAAAGATTTCTCGTTGTAGAACCAAACATGTTGTATCACTTAAACCACAGATTTCGCTAACACCAATTAAATAGCTGTTAATCTGTTTGTTATCTATTTCAAATCTGTACATACCTTTCTCCTTGAAATGATGGTCAAAAGTTGTAATATAACAAGGTGAAGATTCATTGGCTACAAAGGTCGTTTGCCCATCCGGCGTGCATGATAAAGCCTCAAGTCCTAAGTTTTTCGGCAGCTCGCGATACTGCTGTGGCAATTTTAAACAGCGTTCTGAGTAGTTGCCTAATGTATCATATATCAGCACTTGGTTGTCATCCTCTCCGCTTATTAATATTGAGTTTGAGGGGCTGTGATAGGCAATCCCTTCAAAATCACGATTTTTAAAGGTTGTCCCTCGAAACTCTTTTCTTTCTACATTTTCAATTTGGCCGGTAATGGAATCGATTTTTATTTCGAAAATATAAAAACCGTCTCGTACCGATTTGTCATCAACGACGGCATAGCTTTGACCTCCAAGATAAGCAATTCCACTATAGTTGGCGTGTGGTACCGTACGTGGAAATGATCTTTGACGACAAATTGAGCGAACCCGCATTTGTGCCATGGCCTCTTGGTGATGCACGCCTGTGGTCAGACAAACAAGAAAGAGTATTAATCGATACATTTTCTTTTCATATTTTCGATGACAAAGTTACGTATAAATATCATAAGCCATCATTATTATTAGGTATTTATGAAATTAACCAAGTAAAAGAATCAGCGTCATTCCATTTTTTTGTAATTTTGCGCGTAGTGAGCGATGGAGCAAGTGCTGTTATTCTTGTTTTCATCAATTGCTGTTTGTATTTTATTTATGAGATTATCTGAATTAAAGACCGGTGAACACGGAATAATCGTCAAGGTGACAGGACACGGTGGTTTTCGCAAACGTGTTGTCGAAATGGGATTTATTAAAGGCAAGAAAGTTACCGTGTTGTTGAATGCGCCCCTGCATGATCCGGTCAAATATCAAATCATGGGTTATGAGGTTTCGTTGCGACATTCTGAAGCCGATAAGATAGAAGTTATCTCAGAGCACGAAGCCCAAGAATTGAATCTGCGTTCTTCACTTAATGCTTCAACACCCGGATTTAATCGTTTTGGGGTAAACTCCTCCGCCAATACCGACAAACTGCTGGAAAGCGTTGCAGCCAAGCAACGCCACACTATCAATGTTGCGCTTGTCGGCAACCCCAATTGTGGAAAAACATCATTCTTTAATTTTGCTTCAGGCGCCCATGAGCGTGTCGGTAATTACAGTGGTGTAACTATCGACGCCAAGGTTGGCCATGCCAGTTTTGAAGGATACGAGTTTGATATCGTTGATCTACCCGGAACCTATAGCCTTTCAGCCTACTCGCCTGAAGAGCTGTATGTTCGTAAGCAGATTGTTGATAAAACGCCCGATGTCATTATCAATGTCATTGACACCAGTAATCTGGAGCGCAATCTCTATCTGACTACGCAACTGATAGATATGCACGTCAGGATGGTTTGTGCCTTAAATATGTTTGATGAGTCGATGGAGAGAGGTGACCATGTAGACTATGACAAATTGGGTGAGCTTTTTGGCGTAACGATGGTTCCAACGATTTTCACAACCGGTACAGGTATTGACCAGCTGTTTCGTACCATTATAGAAATGTATGAAGGAACAGAGGGCACGGTTCCTCACTTCCGTCATATTCATATCAATTATGGACATGAAATCGAAAACGGCATTCGTGAGATACAGGAGCATCTGAAACAGGAAGAGAACTTACGTGCGCGCTATTCCACCCGCTATCTTGCCATCAAGCTTTTGGAACATGACCAGGCCGTAGAGGATTATATCAAGGCCCTACCCGACGCAAAGGAAATCTTTGAGCATCGAGACATTGCCGCCCAACGCGTGAAGGAAGAAACGGGAGATGACAGTGAAACGGCTATTATGGACGCGAAGTATGGTTTTATCCATGGTGCTTTGAAAGAAGCCGAGTATCGCACGGGAAACAAAAAAGACACCTATCAGATGACCCATTTTCTTGATCGGATCATTACAAATAGGTATGTTGGTTTCCCGATATTCTTTTTCATGCTATTCATCATGTTCTCCGTAACGTTTGTTATAGGGCAATACCCGATGGATTGGATAGAGAGCGGCATAAGTCTTTTGGGAGGATTTATCAGCAACTACATGCCCGAAGGTCCGTTGAAAGACATGCTGATCGATGGAATATTGGGTGGCGTAGGATCTGTTATTGTATTTTTGCCCCAGATTCTGATACTCTATTTCTTCATCTCTTTTATGGAAGACAGTGGCTATATGTCGCGTGCAGCTTTCATCATGGATAAGCTTATGCACAAAATGGGACTGCACGGCAAGTCGTTTATCCCCTTGATTATGGGGTTTGGCTGCAATGTTCCGGCTGTGATGGCAACAAGAACGATAGAGAGTCGACGCTCCAGAATCATTACCATGCTCATTCTGCCCTTTATGAGTTGTTCGGCCCGACTGCCGATTTACATCATGATTACAGGCTCGTTCTTCGCTTTGAAGTATCGCTCTCTTGTGCTTATGCTGCTCTATGTCATCGGTGTCATGATGGCTGTTGTGATGAGTCGGTTGCTAAGCACCACAGTCGTCAAAGGTGAAGACACGCCGTTTGTCATGGAATTACCTCCCTATCGCTTCCCCACTTGGAAAGCAATGGGGCGCCATACCTGGGAGAAGGGTAAGCAATATCTCAAGAAGATGGGAGGTATCATCCTCGTGGCCAGCATTATTGTGTGGGCTTTGGGATATTTCCCCCACAACGATGAGCTTACACCCGGACAGCAACAAGAGCAGAGTTTTATCGGTAGAATCGGCAAAACCATTGAACCTGTATTCATTCCGCAGGGATTTGATTGGAAACTTGACGTAGGATTGTTAGCCGGAGTTGGCGCAAAAGAAATAGTAGCGAGTACGATGGGAGTGTTGTATAGCGACAATAGCAGCTTTGGCGACGACACCAGTTACGATGATCAGGGCGGAAAGTACAAAATTCTTCATAAGCAATTAGTGGCCGATATAGCCAAACTCCACAATATGGAACCTGCTCAGGCCGAACCGATTGCTACGCTTACAGCTTTCTGTTTCTTGCTGTTTGTGCTTTTATATTTCCCATGTATAGCTACGATAGCAGCCATCAAAGGTGAGACGGGTAGCTGGAAGTGGGCTATATTCGCTGCAGTCTACACAACAGGGTTGGCCTGGCTCGTAAGCGCGGCAGTGTTTCAAATCGGAAAGTTAGTTCTTTAAACGACGCCCCAACCGTGCTTCGGCGGGTGGATACTGATTTAAAGATGGATATTCATCATACAAAGACATGAAATTAAAATTATTACAGAGCTTTTTCCGCAACCATCGGAAAGAGCTCTTACTACAGATTGGTTTGTTGATTATTGCAGGATGCTGCGTGTGGATTACGAAACCTTATGGTGCGCAACGGATGAAGCGGAGCATCTCCTTTGTCGAGCATAAATCTTATTTTATTTTATACGCGGCGGATAAGCCTGTCCTCATGTTCTCCGGATTCAGCCGAGACTCGCTTATGGAGGGAATTTCGTTTTCTGAAGATTCCATCCGAGGCCTTACATTTGTGGGCGGTGGCTTTTGGGCTCATCGCTATCCTTGGGTAGCTTCATGCTCAGGGCGGATGATAGCCGCCGTAAATGACACTTCAGAGATAGTCCCCATTGCGGAAAACGCTCCCATATTTCTTTACAAAGAAATTGATTATCTGAAAGAGAGTTTAGCAAAAATGCGTGAGAAGCAGTCTGAATTGCGGTATTATCTGCGGGTTCATGGCGTACAGGATGAAGGCTATGATGCCATAGCCAAGTATGCGACGCGCTTGTACGCACGCATAGATACGGCCCAAAAAGCACTGGATAAATTAAAGTCGATCAAGCGACACACCTCGATGGCTATCATCAAGAAAGATGCTTTTACGGCTAAATATCAGGATGAAAGCGGACGTTGGAAAGTATCTGACATGCGGGTGCTTAAATATTCAAATGATATGCGATACGCGTTGCTACAGACGGTCGACGCGAAATCACCGGAATCGATACGAGCTTTATCTCTTTTCCCCTGGAATGCCCGTGCAAAGGGAGAAGCCGTGGGTGTATTTTATCAAACAACGCCTACGGGAAAAGCCTATGGAGTGCTGATGAATGGAACGCTGGCCGGTGCCGGCAAACACAATTTTTCAGACTTTTTGTTGAAAGATGGCATGCCTGTCTTTTCTGCTCACGGTAACTTTATCGGAATGAAATTGGGTAAGACCATTATCATGCGTAATGAGTTGAATAAACTGCTGACGCAAGACCATGAACAGAATTATTAAGGTTATCCCCCTCCTCTCTTTACTTCTGGCCGCATGTACGAACCTTCCTAAAGTATGCGATTATACGACAATTCAACAGGATGACTCCTATACTTATCAGGGTGAAATGCAACACGGCAGGAAGCATGGCTATGGCATATTGACAAAAGGTGACAGTATCGTGTATGTCGGCTTTTGGGAGAATGGTATTCGTCATGGCAAAGGCCGGATAACGGATAGCCGACAGCGCGTTATCCAGGGTAAGTTTAGAGGCGACACCTTGTTTTGGGGAGAACGGAAAGATTCTTTCGGCGTATACAGAGGGCAAATGAATGCCTGCGGAATGGCCAATGGGCATGGTACTTACAGTTCTTTTGACGGTTTGATGTATGAAGGTCGATGGAAGAACGACAAGGAAGATGGTTTTGGATTCGCGCTAACCAAGCACAATCATTTGAAAGTAGGAGAATGGAAAGCGGGTGTGTTCAAAGGTGAAAAGTTGAATTATACCTCGGAGCGTATTTATGGTATCGACATTTCGCACTATCAACACGTGATCCGCAAGAAGAAATATAATATCGACTGGGCTAATCTCCGGATTACCCACTTGGGCCGTTTGAGCAAGAAGAAGATAACCGGCAAGGTAAACTATCCTGTTTCTTTTATTTACATGAAGAGTACGGAAGGTATTACAATTCGCAATAAATTCTATCCGGGCGATTATGCCCAAGCCCGTCGGCATGGATACAGAGTTGGTTCCTATCACTTCTACTCTACTATTTCTCCGGCCTTGGCACAGGCAAAAAGCTTTGTGAAACGCTCGCGTTATCAGGCCGGCGACCTTCCGCCGGTATTGGATCTTGAACCTTCGGATAAGCAAATCGCGAAGGTCGGCGGCAGTAAGCAGTTGTTTAAGGGTGTCAGGACATGGCTTAATTACGTACATGCGGCATGGGGAGTCAGGCCCATTCTTTATATCAGTCAGTCTTTCGTAAACAAACATTTGCCCCAAGCACCCGACTTAAAGCACAACTATCGGGTATGGATAGCCCGTTATGGCGAGTATAAGCCCGACGTGAAGCTGATTTATTGGCAGTTAAGTCCCGATGGTAGGGTCAGAGGCATCCATGGATTGGTTGATATTAATGTATTCAATGGCTATCAAGATGAGTGGAATGAATATATAGGCCAAATTTGGTAATCTTTAAAATATCGGATATATTTTAGATCTTTCCATCTAATCAACACCTTTGTTGGATACAAAACATGTCAAACCACATGCTAAATATTGTGTCAACAATTCCAAAATGTAAGATAAGAATTAGAAAAACGCCTTCTAAAAGTATTCAATCTAGTAAAAAATAACGCTCAACAAGCATGATTTTTGCTATTTTTCCATTACATATAAGTTCAAGAACTGAAAGATAGGATTTCCTCTGGCCAATGTAACGTCTTATTAACTCTGGTTATTGTTGTTTCAACACTTTAATTCTTTTTGCTACAATTTGAACACATCCTGTAAATCAAAGCATTCCAACAGACTAATTCCCAGAAAATAATATTACTTTTGCGCAAAACCATCAATTAATATGAGTCAGAACGATAAAACACTTTGGCAGCTTGTAAAAGGATATTTCAATGCTTTGCCCGACAAAGAGAACGAAGAAGAAACGATAAGACTGATTAGCAATGGCGCAACTTTTCAAGGTGCCAACCTTTGGGTACTGGTATTTGCTATTTTCATAGCATCATTAGGATTGAATGTAAACTCAACAGCCGTCATTATCGGAGCCATGCTTATATCTCCCCTGATGGGACCTATCATCGGAATGGGGCTTGCTATCGGTATTAGTGATCTTGAACTCCTGAAGCGTTCTATCAAACATTATCTTGTGGCAACACTGATCAGTGTACTAACCGCTACGATTTACTTTCTCATTACACCGCTGACCGAAGCCCAATCAGAACTATTGGCTCGCACGTCACCCACCCTCTACGATGTATTGATAGCACTTTGCGGTGGCGCCGCAGGAATTTTGGCACTATCAACTAAAGGAAAAGGAAATGTCATTCCGGGTGTCGCAATCGCTACGGCACTCATGCCTCCCTTGTGCACAGCAGGTTTTGGTTTGGCAGTAGGCAATCTTTCCTACTTCTTTGGTGCTTTTTATCTCTTTTTCATCAATACTGTTTTCATTGCTCTATCTACTTTTATAGGTGTGCGGATGCTACATTTCAAGCATAAACATTTCATCGATCCCGCACGATTGGTCAAGGTGAAGCGATATATTATAGGCCTTGTTGTAGTGACAATGATTCCTGCTACCTACATGACTATACAGATTATTCGCCAAAGCGTATTGGAGAATAATATCAGAAAGTTTGTAAAAAATGAGCTAACATTTAAGGGAACGCAGATTATTTCACAAAGCAAAGATGATAAAACAAAGACTTTAAACATCGTGGCAGTTGGGAAAACGATTACTCCAAAACACATAGCCGAAGCTCGAAAGCAGATGGAAGCCTATCAACTCAGTGATTACAAATTGAACATAATACAAGGATCACAATCAGATAGCTTGTTAAGATTCAACCAAACACTCAACAGCGCAATGACCAAATCAGAAGTGAGCAACCGAAAAATTGTGGAGCAGGCGGAACAAATTAACCAACTGGAAGGGCAACTTTATAACTATACGCAGTACAACGAGTTAGGAGCAAACGTTAGAAAAGAAATTAAAGCCGTGTGTCCTGCCGTTACAAGCATTTGTTTAACGCCTGTCACAGAGACTAAAATCGACACTACTGCCAGCCAACAATATATCATGGCCATAGTTGGGTGTTCAAAAGGACTGAACAATTCAGAACGCATGCTATTACAGAACTGGCTCAAAGCCCGAACAAAAGCAGACAGTTTGCGCCTACTGGTTACCCAATAGGCGCAATAGTTTCTTTCTTTGTATTTTACAAAGCCTGCCTTAGCAAATCCTTTTGACGTTCTGTTAATCCTCTAGGCAACACAACATTATAAGTAATAATCAAATCTCCCATCGTACCATCTCCTTTGTCATAGCCTTTGCCACGCAAACGAACCTTGGTACCATTCTGCGTTTCGGCTTTCACTTTTAAACGAACTTTCTGCCCACCATTCAACTGAATAACAACTTCGCCGCCGAGTAAGGCTGTTTTTAAATCAATATCTACGTTCGCATTCATCATACCCGAATTGCTACTATTCGGGTGTGATCTCCTGTTTCCTGCCTTAGGACCTCCGCCAAAAAGATCTTGGAAGAAGCTAGAAAAGCCCCCACTCGAGCCAAATGAAGAAAAATCAAAGCCGTCAAATGGCGAACCACCTGCATTTCCCCAGCCAAAGCCTCCGCTGCCCCCTGCTCCGGCACCTCCATTGAACATGTCTGCTTCGCGCCAACGCTCACCATACTGATCATATTTCTTGCGCTTATTCGGATCAGACAATACGTCATACGCCTCATTCAAAGCCTGAAACTTAGCTTTTGCTTTTGCGTCATTGGGATGCAAATCGGGATGAAATTCCTTGGCACGTTTTCGATACGCACTCCTGATATCCTTTTGTGGAATATCTTTTGAAACACCTAAAATCTTATAATAATCAATAAATGCCATAATTCAAACCTATCTCATTACTATTCATTGCATAACATCTCATAGCAAAAAGCATGCCTGCCAGCATAAATAACACGAATATTTCTGTGCCTGCCACATCATATAAACCTTATTTTTAACACTTCCACAACTCACCATTTAGCGTCAAAAGAATGGCGAAAAGCCACGATTGAAAGCTATTCGCAAGAGGATTGAAAGCAAAAAGACAGCCAAAATGGTGGAAAAGCATACTTTTGAAGCATAAAAGCAGTGCTATAACAAGGCAAAAGCTATGCTTTTACAAGCTAAAAGGGCTACTATTAGGAGCTAAAAGGGCTGCTTTTAGAAAGCCGGAAAAGAACAACGAACTTCTAAAAGAAGGTAAAACACTATAAATCAACACGATAGCAAATTATCAAAAACAAGCCGTTTTTCGGTCGAAGAATGAAGTTGGTGACTCAGAAGCGAAGGAATCGATGAGTTGATGTAAAGAAAATGGAAGTTTTTTAACATTTCAGAATCATCGCTTTCCAAAATTAAAGCCCACGTAGAAATTGACGCTGCCGAACGTAGAGTTGGTATAAAACTCCGGTCTTCGATAATTATAGGTATGAAAGACAGCACTTGTGCCGGCATACCAACGGGTGTTGTTCCACACAATACCGAAGCGTCCGACACCATCGAGGTTGAAATTCTTGAGATCGAAATTGCGGAAAATAAAATTATCACGGTCCAGTTTGCTCTTCGTATGCTTATAGGCTATCGCCATTGACAAGGAAATGTCGAAGAGAAAGTTACGTGCAAACACCCAGTTGTAGGCATATCCTGCAGAAACAGAGAAGTCCTTATAATTCACTTTACTTGCCGTGAGCGAGCTATCGATAGCACTGAACGCGCCTTCCGGCAACCGCTTGCACGCCAACTCTACAAGCCGCTGCCAGTCGACATCAATCTTATGGCTCGAATAGCTTATTCCAAACAGCGGACTGCCACACGAACGACGCTGCACCGTGCTCTGGCTATAGGCCGCAGGATAAGAAAACTTGCGATGATTGGTGATGTAATAAAGATTAAATCCTTTGATACTGGCATGAAATCCATCGAAAGGCATGTTCTCAAGAGGCGTCATATCGGCATCGTTGCCCGACACAAAGCGGCGCACCCGATAGTCATTACCCGTCTTCCGGTAAAACAGGTCAATGCCCACTTGGCTGCTATAGAGCGACAACGAAAAATCTTGCTTGCGCTTGCTACTGGTATGTGCCAAATCGATGGTGTAGCCCAGAAACACCCAACGCCAACCAACGTAGGGCCCTATCTTGTAAGTTGGCTCGGGAGAAAAGGTCACGCTCTGTCCCGTTCGGCTCTGTAAGCGATAGATTTCATAAGTATTCGTATTCTGCAGCATGAAAGTGAAATTATAATGCTGCGGTTCTACATAATTGGTATCTACGCGGGAGAAATCCTTTACAAACTCGTAAAGACCGTGAAAGAAGCCACGCCGTGGCTGATCGTGCGAAGTCGAGGCTACCGAGACCGAATCTTCACCGGCCCATATCGGTGCAGACAGCCCTATCCAAAACAAAAACAGCACTATTCTTCGCGCGTTCATTATGATTATACCTATTCTATAATTTGAGTCTGACCTTGATTCAACGGAATCAAAAGTAACTAAAACTTGCCTAAAATACGATCCATCACCCAGTTGACGGGCGTAGCACTGACGCTGGTAGCCGAACATGAGCCTATGCCTTGCAGGTCTTCGATAACCGATTGAATAATGGGCAGCTGCACATAAGGCGGGTTGGGCACCCGAATACTCGTGCGGCCATCACTGGTTATCACCTGTATGGGGGCATAATCATAAACAGAAAAGGTTAGTGTTCCCTTCTCTCCCACCACTTCTATGCAGTCATCCTTGGCACTCTGATGACCTACGAAGCACCAGGAACCACTGCCCGGCAATCCGTTTTCAAATAAAAAGCAAGCACTGATGGAGTCTTCTGCTTGATAAAGATGAGCCCGATTGGCACAATAGCCATGAGCTCGGGTGATAACGCCAAACAACTCCTGAAGAATATCAAGCTGATGAGGAGCCAAGTCATAGAAATAGCCGCCGCCGGCAATATCGGGCTGCAGTCGCCAAGGCAATGTTGTTGACAGGGAGTAGTCCAATTCGCGCGGTGGAACAGAGAAACGAATTTGTACATTGGTAACGTTGCCGATCACTCCGTCGTCTATAATACGCTTCACTCGCTGAAAATAAGGCAGATAACGACGGTAGTAGGCTACAAAACAAGGCACACCCGTCTTCTGACTGATGCGGTTGATACGGGCACAATCTTCATAGCTTGCTGCTAAGGGCTTCTCTACATAAACGGGTTTTCCAGCCAACATAGCCATAATAGCAAAGGTGGCGTGGCTGCTGGGTGGTGTTGCGATGTAAACGGCGTTGACTTCCGGGTCGTCTATCAGCTCTTGCGCGTCGGTGTACCACTTAGGTATCTGATGGCGCTCCGCATACGAACGCGCCTTAGTCTCGTTCCTACTCATCACGGCTTCTACATGAGAGCCGGATACTTCGTTAAAAGCCGGGCCCGACTTCTTCTCCGTCACCTCGCCACAGCCAATAAACCCCCAATTGATTAGCTTCATTTACAAAACAGCTTTGCTATAAAACATTTCACTTTCATGCAAAGATAATATTATTTTATTACCTTTGCAATAAATACCCTACTATTATATATGGAAATAAAGAAAGCTGAATTTGTCATTTCCTCACCTACGGTGAGCAAATGTCCTACGACCCAACTACCCGAATTTGCTTTCATCGGCCGATCGAATGTAGGCAAGTCAAGCCTCATCAATATGCTTTGCAACAAACGACAGTTGGCCAAGACCTCTGCCACACCCGGCAAGACGCTGCTGATTAACCACTTTATCATCAACAATGAATGGTACTTGGTAGACCTGCCCGGCTACGGATTTGCCAAACGTTCAAAGACAGAACGCGTCAAATTGGAACAGATGATACACAGCTATGTGCTGCAACGCGAACAGCTTGTCAATCTCTTCGTACTCATTGACATCCGTCATGAGCAACAGAAAATTGACCGTGAGTTTGTAGACTGGCTGGGAATGAGTGGCATTCCTTTCTCTATCATCTTCACTAAGGCCGACAAACTGGGACCGGGCAAGGCCAGACAGAATGCGCAGGCATGGCTCGACAAACTGAAAGATGTATGGGAAGAGTTGCCGCCATCATTCATTACATCGTCTGAAAAGAGGGTTGGACGCGACGAGGTATTAGATTATATTGAGAAATTCATATAGAAAGCAATGGCAGTTCCCTACATGGATGTTCAGAACTTGAGCAAGCGTTTTGGTGCTCAAGTTCTTTTTAATCATATCAATTTTTCCATCGCCGAAGGCCAGCGTGTAGGTCTGGTGGCGCAAAACGGCACCGGCAAGTCGACATTGCTCAGCATCATCACCGGCAAAGAGGGCAAAGACGAAGGTTCTATCATCTTCAAGAACGACCTGCGGCTGGGCTATCTGGAACAAAGTCCGAAGTTTGCGCCCGAAGAAACGGTGCTCGAAGCCTGCTTCAATCATGAGGGCGACCCCGAAAAGATACTTAAAGCCAAACAGATTCTGACACAATTACAGATCAAGAATCTGGACAAACAGATGGGACAACTCAGTGGCGGGCAGCAAAAACGGGTGGCATTGGCCAATGTTCTGATTACGGAGCCCGACCTACTCATCCTCGACGAGCCCACCAACCATTTGGATTTAGAGATGATTGAATGGCTCGAAGGTTTTCTGAGCCGTGGCAATAAGACGCTGTTCATGGTTACGCACGACCGTTTTTTCCTCGATCGGGTATGCAATCTGATTCTGGAACTCGACAACCAGACCATCTATACCTATCGGGGAAACTACAGTTACTATCTGGAAAAGCGACAGGAGCGCATCGACAATACGAGAGCGGAAATTGCAAGAGCCAATAATCTGTACCGGACGGAACTGGAATGGATGCGCCGCATGCCGCAAGCCCGTGGCCACAAAGCACGCTATCGTGAAGAAGCGTTCTACGAACTGGAAAGCAAAGCCAAGCAACGGATAGAAGAAAGGCAAATACGGCTGAAAGCAAGTAATGTGTATATTGGCTCGAAGATATTCGAATGCCAGTACGTCAGCAAATCGTTCAACGACGGCAACAACGAAACGGGCACCCAACAGGAAACAATTATCCTGAAAGACTTCTACTATAACTTCGCCCGATTCGAGAAAATGGGAATTATCGGTAACAACGGAACGGGCAAATCCACCTTTATTAAAATGCTCTTGGGGCAGGTGCAGCCCGATAGTGGCCGCTTCGATATTGGCGAAACCGTAAGATTCGGCTATTTTTCACAGGAGGGATTGAAGTTCAGAGAAGACCAGAAGGTTATTGATATCATCACCGATATTGCTGATTACATTGATTTGGGCAGCGGCCGACACATGACAGCCAGCCAATTTCTGCAATATTTCATGTTCTCGCCCGAACAGCAGCACAACTATGTCTACAAACTGAGCGGCGGTGAGAAACGCAAGCTCTACCTCTGCACCGTGCTGATGCGCAATCCTAACTTCTTGGTGCTGGACGAACCGACCAACGATCTCGACATTCAAACCTTGCAAGTGCTGGAAGAATATCTGCAGGACTTCCCCGGTTGCGTCATCGTCGTAAGCCACGACCGCTATTTCACGGACAAAGTGGTGGACCACCTGCTCGTGTTCAAGGGCGAAGGCGTCGTCAAAGACTTCCCGGGCAACTACACGCAGTACCGCCAATTCAGCCAACTGCAAAGTAAGGAGAACATCGAAAAAGCCAAAACAAAGGAAGCTCCCAAGAAAGATTATCACAATGAGACCAAGCGCAAGATGACTTTCAAGGAGAAACGGGAGTTTGAACAGCTTGAAAAAGACATTGAAACGTTGGAAAAAGAACAGGCAGCCATTGAAAACGAATTATGCAGTGGCAACCTTTCGGTAGACGAGTTGACCGAAAAGAGCAAACGACTACCGATTCTTAAAGATGAACTTGAAGAGAAAGGAATGAGATGGCTGGAACTTTCTGAACTCATGTAAGTATCATTACAGAGAGTCGCGTATATAACAACAGGTGTGTCAAGAGATTGCTTGGCACACCTGTTATTATTGAAAGACAAAACAAAATGAGTGATAAACCAGATTCAACAGTATATACACCAAAAGCCATCCTGCATATTTGCGGATGCCGGCAGTTAAGATATCGAAGAGTCGGTCTAACCTGTCAATATGGCCACTGGCCAAAGCGTATGTGACACTGAAAAGGCTCAACGCAAAGCAAATGACGGGAATGAGACTCCATGAGAAGCTACTCGGGAAGAGTTCTCCCTCAATATTCGTCAATACTGCCTGTGGAAGGAGGGTGAGCAAGCCCATCACAACGACGATGAGCAGAAGCTCTATACATACGAGTGTCATGGCAAAACGCTCACGATAGGTGCGCTCGTGGCGCGAAGCAAGTAGTCTGCTTTCTTCCACCGCTCCCACTCCGACCATGGCCAAGACCAGCCAGGCCAGCACGGGCGAAGCTAAGTTGAAAGAAAACTGACCGAAAAACCATCTGATACCCTCGCTGCTCAACAACGAACGGACAGAGAGTTCGGGCATGGCGGCGGTGATAAGCCATGAGGCCAGGATAATAAAAACTTCTATAATGGCCAATATCACCGACAAGACAGATAGCTTGGAATTCATTCTTCGTCGGGCAACAGATTGTCAATGTCAAGGATTCGAAGTTCAAGAGCACGCACCGCAAGTCGCGTCGCATTGACACCCAACCGGCCATTGCCCTCAGGGAAGAGTTTCTGAACCAGCTCGTTCTGGCGTTTCTCAAGACTTTTCACGCCGAAAGGCATACCCCGCAGGTTCGTAATCTGTTCTTTGGTATACCCCAGAGCCAAATGACGCAGGAAGCGTTCGTCGTATTCATCGATCTCATAGTTAATCAATGCTTCTTGGCGCATAATCTGATTGTTGACGCTTCGCTTGAAACGTTCGATGATTTTCTCAAGAATAGGTTGATTGAAAACCATTTTCTTGCCACCCATCACGCTTGCCACGTCGCCTCGGGTGAGCAACTCTCCACTTTTCAAAATGATTCCATCGCAACCGGCGTCCAGCACGTCGACCCATAGTTTCTCGTTCAGTATCTCGCCCGTAAAAATCAACACCTTGATATCGGGATAGCTTTCTTTGGTATGTCGACAGATTTCCACGCCGATGGTGGTGGAGCCTCCCAATCCCAAGTCAAGTAAAACCAAGTCTGGTTTTTCTGCTTTCAAGAGTTTCCAGAAGCCCGGTTCGTTTTCTGCCGTGCCGATAATCTCGGCTTCGGGTATATCATTTCTGATAATGCCTTCAGTTCCTTTCAGTTCCAAAGGAACATCCTCTACGATGATAATTTTAAACTTGTCCATATACTTGCATTTTATTCATTATCTTTTTAGGCAGCGTTATCTCTACCACTATTTCATCATTACTTTGTCGCAAGGCCTGAATGCCGCTTCCCCGCATATTGGTCATCTCGCCGATTTCGCGCACAATCTGCCGGCATATCATGAATTCAATATTGACAGACGTAGGCGTGAAAAGGTTTGCGCACTGCTCTTCCGAAAGCGCGACACCGCTCAACCTATCCTTTATGACGACATAATGCTCATCTCGCTCATGCACTTCTATGCCAGCCGTTTGGCACTTGCTCAGCTTTTTCAGCATATCCAAGAGATACTTCAATATGTCTTCATCGATCCGTAGTTCATAATCCAACTGCCTCATAGCCTGTTGACTCAGGATGGAATAGAGCTGTTTGTAATAGTTGGCGACTTCGCCGATAGCCACGAGATTATCTTCGCGCCCCTCTTCCATCAATCGACTGATACGTGAAGGATAATACATCGTTTCATGCTTCAGGGTAGACAGACAATTATCAAGCACACTATTGCTGATGTAAAGTCGGGCTTCCTCAAACTGGGTGCGACGCAACTCATCACGAGTAAGGTCAATATTGTCTTGCCAGAGCCGGTTATTCTGAATGCTTTCCTTCAATGCCGACCTTATCTGACGGACAATGGCTGCCAGTCGATTCTCCCGCCCGCTGAGATAACGCCTGCGGCTACTCCATATCACATTGAGCTGATTCAATTTCTCCTGAGCCGAAAGCTCGGACAACAACTTGTCATTAATCTTATTGATAAGCTCCACGCAATAACGATAGAAGACCACATGACGATAATAAAGGAAGAAATAAGCAGGGAAAATACTAAGCAAGAGCAATACTAAAAGAATGATGGCAACGTTCTTGCTATTTTCACTACGTTGCATCACACGCACATAATTATCGAGCGTATTATCGGCCGACATTTTGCGGAACAACTGTGTATAAACAGTATTGTTAGCCCGATACACGTCCCACTTGTGTAAAGCCAGCGCAGCTACGGCCGCTTCATTCTTCATATCGAGCAATACGAGATTGTAATCACGGTTTCTCAAACGCCGGGGAATGACGTTCAGGTATTTCATCGTGGAGTCCGCAAAGGCCAATGCCCGGTCGTAAGCGCCATTGATATTGGCAAAATACACACTATCCGCATAGCGCGAAGCGTCGTAAAGCTCGCGATGGTGTTGAAAAGCCTTACCAAAGACTACATGCTCGCTCTTGCCCCACGAGTGTCCTATAGGCAATGTGACTATTAGCAACAGCATCAGGCTGCGGGCAACGCCTTTCGGCAAACGGAAGAAAAAGCGACTTCCCTCTCCTTTCTTGCTGACAGCTCCAATGGCACATACGCTGAACACGGTACTGATTTTCTTATATTTCTCAATAATACCTTTACAATTCATCAATCCGAAACCATGATCGCCGTTTAAAGGCTTATGATTGAACACGTGTGAAAGTTGCTCCTCATCCATGCCACACCCATTATCCGTAACCGAAACTTCAACATAAGTCTCAGATTCCTCGGCCGAAATGGTGACGGTTCCGCCTTTTGCCGTAAACTTTCGGGCATTGTCGGCAATCGTGTTGATCATAAATAGCGTCAAGGTTTTATCCGCTTTCACAACCAACGACGTATCTATCACCTGTAGTCGGACTCCTCGTAAACTAAAACTCATCTGTCCCTTGGCCACCAAATTAAAGAGATCGGTCAATGGGAAGCTTTCGATACGCAAATTTAATTCACCTTGCCGCAACTGAATCCAATGCGTAAGGATGTCATTATACTGATTAATCTGGCCCGTGAGTTCGGTGATATAGTCAAAACGTTGGCTTCTGACAGCCGAGGTTTCTGCGGAATACAGCAAACGATTGATTTCATTCAGAATACGATCAATAAAAGGAGTGATGCTGTTGACAAGCGCAACCTTAGCCCGTTGTTCAATATTTCTCTTTTTATTGTTCAACACATGCAATCGAGAGACTTTAATCTGCTCGTCCATGTCTTCATTCTGTTCGCTCAACCGAATCATTTCATTGGCCTCGCTCACATTCCAACGACGCAGCGGCTCCAGAAGATCATCGAGCGATTCTTCCGCGTCCTTCTTCCTACGCATACGCGAAAACTGAATAAGAAGCCCTACAACGACAAGAATCATCAGCACAACGCCGGCTATCATCAGATTCAGTTGCTCGGACGAAAGGTCAAGCTGAGCCGCGCGCGCATCCAGCTGACGGTCTTGGCGCGTCATTTCCTGCATATCCAAATAGATATTACGGTTATAATCGCTGTTGGGTTTATCGTCGATGGCAGAGTAAGCCAGCGACAACTGCTCACGGATAGAAGCCACCAAATCAGGTGCCCGATTAATGATAGTATCTTGTTCCAGCGCTTCGTTCAAGCAGATTAAGGCGCTGTGGTAGTCACGCAAATCCCAATAAGATTCTGCCAAGGTTCGATAAGCGCCTGCTGTTTGATAGACATCGCCATATTTAGAGAAAAGGTCGGCGGCTCTTTCGGCCAGATTGCCAGCCAAAAGAGAGTCGGGCATATTATCCTTATTGATAAACTTCATTGCAGGAAGATTCTCACGGATCAACATATCACGCATGGCCGAACGGCGCATGTGTTCACTGATTGCCTGAAGCGAATTGGCTTCCCAATAGACATATCCGTGCTTGAGAGCGCCTATAAGACATTGTATAAGATAATCAAATTCACGCTGATAGATTTCACGCTGACTGCCCGCAGTAATGATTCCACCAGACCCTATATTATAATAATACGCAAGAAGCTGGGCTGTGTCCTTGATAATCTCGCCACTTGGGTCAATCTGCTCAAGTGCCTTCATTGATTTCTTTGGCAGTCCAATATAATAATAGTAGGTAGATTCGACAATAGCAAATTCGCTGTTGGCATAAGTAAGGCGTTGTTGCTGCCGTTCGGAAAGGGCTTTGAGATCTTCAAGAATACGCTTCTGGCATCGCATTGCCTGCTGACGGTAAATATAAAAATCCTTGTTGCGCGATTGACGCTGGCACAATCTCATCTTTTGAACGTTGGCAACATAAAGCTCTAGCTGATTTTCACTTCTGCAAATAATTTCATCCAAAAGATTGTTGGCATCATCATAATCCATTCTAGCAATCTTAACAAAAGCAAGATTGTTCATGGCTTCCGACCAACCATCATCATAAAGTTTAGCTAAATTGAGTGCCCGTTCTGCCAACACCTTCGTAGAATCAAGATTTCTATAATGGAACGCATACGAAGCTTGATTCAGAATATCAACCTCTTGATTATAAGTTGGTTCACAAGCCGACAAGAATAATGTGCTCCAGAGGATAACAACTCCAAGGAAACATTGATGAAATAAAAATGAAAGTCTCAATGCTCTCAAACGTTTTGATAGAGTTTGCCCATAATAGCATGGTAATTGCAAAAATACAGAATAATCTGTAAAGACTGAAATAAATTAAATAAAAAACACAATCACACAAAAAATGGACTGCATAATTATGTTAATTCCCAACAATTATTACTACTTTTGTAGCGGTTAGTAAGTTAGTGTGCGTGCACAAAGTATAGTATTACAGGAACACCAATCCATAAGTGTCAAAACAAGCCAGACAATGACAGAAAAAAATCGTATTAAAGACATTGCTAAAAGAGCCAATGTTTCAGTAGGAACTGTAGACCGTGTGCTCCATAATCGTCCCAATGTATCGCCCACTGCACGTGAAAAGGTAGAAAAGGCCTTAAAGGAAATGAACTACCAACCCAATATGTATGCTAGCGCCTTGGCTTACAATAAGTCTTATGAGATTCAAATTGTGCTACCCAAACATGCTTCGGAAGCCTATTGGGAAGAAATTGAAGAAGGCGCACGTAAAGCGATGGAAGCTCGGCGTGACTTTCATATTAATGTTAGTTTCCTTTATTACGAACGATTTAATGAGCGCTCCTTCAAGGATGTATATGACAATTGCCTTAACATACAACCCGATGGTGTAGTGATTGTACCATCGACCCTTGAAATGACCCGTGGTTTCACTGATGAATTACACAAGCAGAAGATACCATTTGTTTTGCTCGACTCTTATATGCCAGACCTTAAGCCTTTGTCTTTCTTTGGGCAAGACTCTTTCGCCAGTGGTTTCTTTGCTGCAACAATCTTAATGCTCATTGCTTCTCAGGAAAAAGAAATCATGCTCATGAAGCATACTAAAGATGGTGTTGTTGTAAGTAAACAACAGGCAAATCGTGAGGTAGGCTTCCGACATTATATGCGTGACCATTTCCCAAATATCAAAATAACGGAACTTGAGTTACCTTTAGGCATGCACAAAAATGACTTTGACAAAATACTGGAACATTTTTTCTGTACACATCCCGACATACACCATTGTATCACACTTAATTCGAAGGCACACCTAGTAGGCGATTTTCTTTTGCGCCATAATTGTCGTGACATTCAAATCATGGGGTACGACATGGTTCCCAAAAATGCGGAGTGCTTATTACAAGGAAGTATATCGTTTCTGATTGCCCAACATGCTTACCAACAAGGTTATAGCTGTGTGGATGCACTATTTCAAAGCATTGTACTTAAAAAGAAAGTTCAGCCAGTTAATTACATGCCGATTGAGCTGTTATCGAAAGAAAATGTAAAATTTTATCGGCGGACGCAATTATAAAAGATTGAAATTGAAAAAGAAAAAAGGATTAGTGGCTTTATCACCACTATTGATACTGATTGTATTTATCATTATATTTACAATTTATTCTGTAGATAAAGCTGAGAGTGACCCTAATCTTTCACTCTCTGTCGCATTCATGATATCAAGTATCTATGCTGTCATCATTTCGGGCGGGCTTCCTATGAAGAAGAGAATCGACACCTATAGTAAAGGTGCCGGGGCCACCAATCTCATGCTGATGCTGTGGATTTATGTCCTGGCCGGCGCCTTTGCTGCTTCAGCCAAGCAGATGGGGGCCATTGATGCCACGGTCAATTTGGCACTACAGTTGCTTCCCACCAGCCTCCTACTGCCCGGTTTGTTTCTGGCAGCCTGCTTTATTTCCATATCCATTGGCACCAGTGTAGGCACGGTCGTAGCCTTAGTTCCCATTGCAGCCGGCATTTCTCAATCTACGGGATTCAATCCAGCGCTTATGACAGCTACCATCGTAGGAGGTGCCTATTTTGGAGATAACCTCTCGTTTATCTCTGACACCACGGTCGTTGCGACCCAAACACAAGGGTGTAAGATGAACGATAAGTTTCAAGTCAATTTCCGTATCGTTGCTCCTTCCGCCTTACTTGTTCTCCTATGCTACTGGATATTGGGAAAAAGCATGACTCTTCCTACCGTAGTTCCGCAAGTTGACTATATTAAAATTCTACCTTATTTAATTGTATTGGCTACCGCCGTGGCAGGAATGAATGTCATGGCTGTGCTCACATTGGGCCTGGTGCTCTGTGGATTAATCGGTATAGCCTGTGGAGATTATAACGTCTACGGATGGTTTTCAGCCATGGGCGATGGTGTTTTAGGGATGGGTGAACTTGTCATTATCGCCATGATGGCAGGAGGTATGCTGGAGATTATACGCGAAAACGGTGGTATTGATTTCATCATCAACAAATTAACCCGTCACATCACAGGCAAACGAGGCGCCGAGCTTTCCATTGCCGCATTGGTTTCAATGGTTAATGTATGCACCGCCAATAACACGGTGGCCATTCTGACGGTAGGTAGTATTTCAAAAAAGATCGGCGACCGATTCGGTGTTGACAGCAGAAAGGCCGCCAGCATACTTGATACTTTTTCATGCTGCGTACAGGGATTGATTCCTTACGGCGTACAGATGTTGCTGGCCGCAGGACTATCCGGACTGAATCCCATTCAGATCTTGTCCTATCTCTATTACCCCATGGCCATCGGCATAGCCTCGCTATTGGCCATTATCTTCAGGTTCCCACGTAAATATAGCTAAATCATGGAAATCATCAAACGGAATCTTTTTACCAAACTTAGGGCAGACAACTTCAAAACACAGGAAGTTCTTGAACCCATGTCAGCCTTCAAAACCCAGAAGATGATCTGTATGATGCGCAATATCGCAGACATGCCGGCCGGCGAAGTGGTACTGGCTAATCCTCTGCTCAACATGCGCCTGAAACATTTACAGGAAAAAGAGCGACTAAAAGATACTCCGTCACTGGAAACAATCTACATTCTACGAATCATCGTCAGCAATGTTAACGCCACCATGAACCACGGAATACCCATCCGAGGTATCATACAATTAGGACAATATATCCGCACCCGAGGCCCTAAGGTTGATTATGACAAGCTCAACAAGTGGCTTTCACGACTGCATATCAGCCGTATGGCGCAACTACAGGGCACAATTCTCATTAATTGTTTTGGTTTTACGGAAGAAGAACTGCCCTTCGTCAGGAGAACAGAGAGGCAGGCCATGCCGCTCATGATACGCACCATCACCAACACGGAAAAGGATATTCAGGCCTGGCACTTCAAACAAGGCAAGGGAGGATTCGTTTATAACAATTCAACGCTGCTGCGCCGCAATCTCCGCCGCTCACTGCGCTATTACCGCTATGCGCCGATCGAGGACATCAGTAATTTTATTAAGAATTTCGGACGCAGTTTATCCGAAATCGAAGAATGATAATTAATTTTAATTCTGCCTCATCCTTGCATCTTATCAATAATTTTCATTTAACTTTGCAATTATGGACATGATATATAAAAAAGTAGCTGTCTTTTTTGCTTTTATCTTATTTTCTCTCACTATTCATGCGCAAAACGAGAATGTACAATGTGAAGATACGTGTAGCCACATTCATGGTATAGACCTCAGTCATTATCAAGGTGATGTGTTTTGGGAGATAATAGGTGATAACACAAAAATGGCCTACGTTTATCTGAAAGCCACTGAAGGTGGGGATCGTATTGATGAAAAATACGAAAACAACATTGCATTGGCACATAAATATGGTTTGAAAGTCGGTTCTTATCATTTTTTTCGTCCTAAAACCGATTTACAAAAACAACTCAACAACTTTGTTCTTCAGTGTAGACCCAATGAACAGGATTTAATTCCAATGATAGATATTGAGACAAAAAGTGGGCTCAATACAGAAGAGTTCTGCGATTCATTATTCAAGTTCTTGAAAATGGTAGAAAATGCCTACCAACAAAAGCCCCTACTCTATACCTTTACTAATTTCTATGATCAGTATTTATTAGGCAAAATAGATAATTATCCTCTGATGATAGCTCAATATACAACTCGTGAACCTGTGCTAAAAGATGATCGCGACATCACAATGTGGCAATACACGGGTAAAGGGCGCATCAACGGTATCAACGGATATGTTGACAAAAGCAGGTTCATGGGCCGACATTCTCTTCGTGAAATCAAATTCAGACACTAAAAAGCAAACAATATGGCAATAATAAAATGTCCCGAATGTGGACACCAAATCAGCGACAAAGCCCCAGTATGCCCACAATGTGGCGTTGAGGTTGCAGGTAAAATCACCAGATGTCCACAATGTGGCGAAGTTTATTTCAAGGAGCAAAGCACATGTCCTAACTGCCAACACCACACAATGAGTGACGGGCAACATCAGCAGACACCACCACCGGTTCCCACTCAACGGCCCGAAGCACTGCCTCAGCAACCCGTTACCACATCCCCTCGGAAGAAAAACCGGTCTGTCCTGATTATCAGTTTCATCATAGCAGCCATCATCTGTGCCGGACTTTGGTACTTCTATGCCGAAGCCGGCAAAAAGAAAGAGCTTGAGGCCTATGAATATGCCATTAAGAATTCTGATCCGGCCGTTCTGCAGAGCTATCTCGACACCTATCTTGACGCACCCCGCGCCCATCGCGATTCCATTCAGGCTCACCTGTCCATGCTGCAACAAATAGACCGACAGTGGAACGACGCCTTGGTCAACAATTCAAAAGAAGCTTTTGAAGAATATCTCGAAAACCACCCCAACTCTTCTCATAAAGCCGAAGCTAAACACAAGATTGACTCACTCGATTGGGTTGCTGCCGCGACCATCGACACGGAAGAGGGTTACAAGAATTATCTGAAAGACCATCCCAATGGAGAATATGTAGACGAAGCCAATAACGGACTGAAAAAGATTAGTGCCAAGACGGTTCAGCCACAGGAGCGCCTGATGATCAGTACCGCATTCCTCAACTTCTTCCAAAGCATCAACACACGTGATGAAGAAGCACTCCGCTCTTCTGTCAGCAGCCTTCTTACATCGTTCCTCGGCAAGCCCGGTGCTACCAAAAGCGATGTTGTCACTTTCATGAACAAGATCTACAAGGAGGATACAAAGAGCATGAACTGGCGTCTGAACAACGATTACAAGATTGAGAAGAAAGAGGTCGGTGACGAAGAATACGAATACGCCATTAACTTCTCGGCCATTCAGGATGTGGAAAAGACCGACGGCACTACGAGCAGCAACAAGTTTAAAGTGAAGGCCAGAATCAATCCCAATGGTGAAATTTCCGAACTGAATATGATAAAAATAGTGGAATAAGCCACTTTGCAAAATTCCTAAATAGGAAATCAACAATGCCTGACAAGTAGCCTTTATACCCCCATATAATCGTTGCTTTTCCTCCACAACAGGAACGATTGATTACAATTGTGTACAATTCGCCGTTGCTCAGAGCTGTCTCATCTATGCAAATGCTCGAGCCTATGTTTTCTGAAAAGATAATCCATAGGTATACATGCCAGAGCTGTTTCCAACCACGGAAGCCGCAGAGGTGGTCCTTGTACTGTTTTCAAAGGTATTGGCATTAACATTAACATGGTAGTACTCCTCAAGCGTACGGCAGGTCACTGGGGAACTTCTCCATATGTATCTTGTTAAAAAGCCACGAACACCTTGGAGTAACACGTTCCTTTAGCAACAAGACTCAAAGGGCGGCAGAAGCTCACGCTCTCCTTGCGATTAAGCCACCGGCGGCGGACATGAAGCAAGAGTTTATGGTCGCGTATGGAAAATCCGTCATCGTAGTTGACTCCATGAAGCCCTTACTCTCAATAGAGTCCAAAAACATTTGCACCCATGAATCTTCACCAGAGTCATATTGAGCCTTAAGCCTAAAAGTAGAAGTCTACTCTTTCAGAGTAGACTTCTATGTTTGTTTGGAATAAGTTGTTTCGGTTTTAAGCCTCGACGTTAGTCTTGGCGGCGTAAGCTTCTGGTGACAAAACAGAGACGGTGCTCTTATTGAACTTACCCTTATGGAAGTAAACTACACCATCTATCAATGCATACAGAGTATCATCTTTGCCCTGAGCTACATTTTCACCGGGGAAGTGCTTGTTACCACGCTGACGAACGATGATATTGCCAGCTTCAATCTTCTGACCACCCCAAATCTTAACGCCTAATCTTTGTGAAGCTGATTCACGGCCGTTCTTAGAACTACCTACACCTTTTTTATGTGCCATTCTTTGTTCCTCCTACGTTTTAAGCGATTACTGATTTTACTGTTACTTCTGTGAACTGCTGACGATGACCATTCTTTTTGCGATAGTCCTTGCGACGCTTCATCTTGAATACGATGATTTTGTCGCCCTTAACGAGCGGGTTCACAACTTCTACTACTACTTTTGCGCCACTTACAGTAGGTGCACCAACTGTGACAGCTCCTTCGTTGTCCACGAGAAGAACCTTGTCAAATTCAACAGTTTTGCCTGCCTCTGCATCTTTGATGCGGTTGACGAAGAGCTTCTTGCCTTCTTCGACTTTAAACTGCTGACCGTTAATTTCTACGATTGCGTACATTATAATTAATATAAACGGTTTTTCCGCAAGGCGTTTGACATTCGGTCAACTCTTTACTGAGCCTTAACGGACTAAATCGGCTGCAAATTTACAAAAATTAAACAGTAAATTCCTCATTATATATGCGGCAAGGTTTTGGAATTACAGATAATTAACGATATGTGTTTTTAATTCTGCTAATTTTAACTGATAGAGGTATGTTCTATAGCACGCCTTTGGTCGAAGGAAGGTTGTAATGGTAGATGTCTCGACTCACAGCCATTTTGAGTGCTCGAGCCAAAGCCTTGAAAATTCCTTCTATTTTATGATGTTCGTTTATTCCTTCTGCTCTGATGTTTAGGTTTATCTTGGCTGCATCGCTGAGACTTTTGAAAAAGTGGAAAAACATTTCTGTGGGCATTTCACCGATTTTTTCCCGTTTAAAATCGGCATCCCAAATGAGCCATGGACGACCTCCGAAATCAAGGGCTACCTGGCATAGGCAGTCATCCATCGGCAGGCAATAACCATAGCGTTCAATACCACGCTTATCCCCTAAAGCCTCCAGGATACACTGTCCTAAGGCTAAAGCTGTATCTTCAACTGTATGATGTTCATCAATATTTAAATCACCATGTGCACGAATTGTTAAGTCTATCATTCCATGTTTGCCAATTTGTTCAAGCATGTGGTCAAAGAATCCTATGCCTGTAGCAATATCGCAGTGTCCTATACCATCTAAGTTTATTTTGATATAAATATCAGTTTCCTGAGTTGTACGAGTGTATTCGGCAATTCTTTCTCCCGCAAACAGCAGTTCTGCAATTTTGTCCCATCCAAGTCTGTCTTGTCCAAGAATAAGTGCTTTGCAGCCGATATTAGCAGCAAACTGCGCGTCGGTTTGTCTGTCGCCGATAACAAAGCTGTTCGCTATGTCATAGCTTAGGTCATTCAGGTACTTTTGTACCATACCTGTTCCCGGTTTACGATAGGGAGAATGATCTTTAGGGAAATGGCGATCTATCAATTGATCATCAAATGTAATACCCTCACCACGGAGAGTTTGTATCATGAACTGATGGACGGGCCAAAATGTTTCTTCAGGAAAAGAAGGAGTTCCCAAGCCATCTTGATTAGAAACCAAAACGAATTTAAAATCAAGTCGTTCCTTTATAAACCTAAGATTCTTAAACACTCCGGGTACAAAGCACAACTTCTCAAACGAATCAATTTGCTCATCTTTCGGTTCTGCAATGATTGTTCCGTCACGATCTATAAATAGCAGCCTTTGCTTTTTCATCTGTTCTCTTTTTAATAGATAGATAAACAAAATAGACAGTATAGCAACAGAATCCCAATACGTATTGTCCGATGAACAATAACACAATTAAGGTAGAGTACAAAAGATAGGGAAAGTTATGAGGCAAGCCGTTCGGATCTCCCATCAACTGCCCTTCGGCATGAGTCAGATACTCCAAAACAAGAATGATTCCTGGCATGAAACCTATTGCCAACACAACAAAGCAAATTAAAGCAAGTATGAATACTACCAATAGAATGAATCCTTTATGTTTGAAACCTTCTACATAGAACCGCGTAAAAATACTGCCGGCCGAAAACTCTTTTTCGTGAATATACCGCATCATGGAATAGCTGAACGGCAACAGCAATATCACGTAAAGCAAAACAAACAACAGTTTGACTAACTCAAAACCGATACGAAAGAGCATGGAATGAGTGCCAATAACTTTCTTGAGCCCCAACAGAAGCATGTCTCCACCCCAAAGTACCGACAGTAAAACAATGGCAACGAGCAAAGAAGAGATAAGCCCGCGTTTAAACAGAATGGCATAATTCCCCGTTATACAGCCCAGCAGCCTGCTCAGATACCACACAAACGACACTACGAAGAATAGTATGGCAAGCGTCAGACAGCTCTGTGCCATGAAAGGATGAGCGGCGGCTTCTCGGCGTAAGTTCTCGTCCGGCAACAGCAGACTGATCAGAAAAGTGAGTGCAATAGTTGAGAAAATAGCGGCCACGTAAGAGCGGCGTAATATCAGCATCTTATTGTGGAGCATGTATGAACATGCAGAACCGATGCACCCTTTCGCTCCTTTATTTGAAGAATTGAAATTCATATCATGTAATTAATTAAGAGATTAAACTTTAGACAGGATACACATTCATGCCTTTAGGCGTCTGCAGAATTCTGCGCATGTCACGGCGGTTGCAATGGCAACATTCAGGCTTTCCGCAGTCTGTCGGCAGGATGCGTAATTAGGAATATAAAGTTTTTGATTAACGAACGGCATGATTTCCTCAGAAATACCGTTTCCCTCGTTACCCATTATAATGATACCATTGTCCGAGAGCGCCGAATCATAAATATTCGTACCGTCCAGAAAAGTCCCGTATACAGGTACCACCCCGTTTAAATCCGTAAAGAGCTGCACTAAATCCGTATATACGGTTTGCACTCGTGCGATACTCCCCATAGTGGCTTGAACGGTTTTAGGATTATAGACATCGGCCGTATGATGGCTGCAAAATACGGTATGAATGCCAAACCAGTCTGCAATTCTGATAATGGTGCCTAAATTACCCGGATCTTGAACACCATCAAGTGCCAGCACAAGTCCAGAGGCAGCTTTTCGGACATAGTCCTGTGCGGAATAATCCGGTATGGAGAATATGCCCAAGACCTCTTGTGGATGCTGCAGAAAACTGATTCTTTTCAACTCGTCAGGAGTCACGACCATGACTTCTTTGTCAGTTAACAGCGATTTGTTTCTGTCAAGCCAACCTTGCTCGCCGACAATCAATCGGGAATCAAGCACCCCGAGCAATTCTTCGCAGATCTTAGGACCTTCGGCGACAAAGCATTCGGCCCTGTGACGGAACTTCTTCTGCTCAAGTGACTTTATAAACTTAATTTTCGTTTTACTAATCATGCGCCTACAACTTATTTTCCGATACAAAAGTGCTGGAAGATATTGCCTAACACTTCGTCTGTTGTTATCTGCCCGCCAGTTATGTCCGCAAGTTGTTCAAGACAGATGCGGAGGTCTTCACTGATAAAATCGCCACTAAGATCCATTTCCATAGCTTGGAGGACACGGGTTATACTTTGATTGGCATGAGTTAGGGCTTCATAGTGACGCACATTTGTTACGATGGTACTATCTTCGGTGATTTCCGGAATATGTGCACTTTCATAGATAGCCTTTTCCAAAGCTTGGAGGCCTTGATTTAATTTAGCAGAAATAAAAACTTCTGCAGCAAAAGGGTTAGGATTACCAGCGGAAAGAGTAATCGGACAGATGTTGCTATTTGATTCTTTATCTATCTTGTTATGCACAAGGATAACTTGTTTATCAGGTGTCCGATTTAGTATTTCTTTTATTTCTTCTTCTGTGGGTAACAGGTCCACAACCCATAAGACGATGGCTGCTTCTTTCAGTTTCTGATACGCTCGCTCTATTCCCAACAACTCAATGGTATCTTGTGTCTTACGTATACCCGCAGTATCTATAAAACGAAAAGTTATGCCTTCAATAATGGTCGTATCTTCTATAATATCTCTGGTGGTACCATGGATATTGCTTACGATAGCCTTTTCTTCATGTAACAATCGATTGAGCAATGTACTTTTACCAACATTCGTTTTTCCAATAATGGCAACAGGTATACCATTTTTTAAAGCTTTCCCCATTTCAAACGAGTGAGCAAGCGTTGATATACGATCTTGTATCTTATGAGCAAGTTCTAATAACTCTCCTCGGTCAGCAAACTCTAATTCCTCATGGTCGGAGAAATCAAGTTCTAATTCTAACAGAGATGTTATCTTGAGAAGTTGTTTCCGCAAAGTTGCCAACTCATTACTAAAATGTCCTTTCAGCTGGCTGAAAGCTAATTTATGAGACGCTCTGTTAGAAGCTCCTATCAGATCGGCTACAGCTTCAGCCTGACTCAAATCCATCTTGCCATTCAGATAGGCCCGTTTAGTATATTCACCAGGCTGAGCCTGCCTACATCCCGCATCTATAAGGACTTGCAATATCACTTGTAGAATATACTGTGAGCCATGGCAGGAAAATTCAACACAATCTTCTCCCGTATAACTATGTGGAGCGCGATAAACACTTGTGACAACCTCATCTAAGAGAATACCATCTTTATCATGTATCTCTCCATAATGCAAGGTATTGCCTTTAACTTCACCAAGAGATTTATTATTATTTGCTGTAAATACCGAATCAGCAATACTGATTGCACAATCACCGCTGATTCGAATTACACCAATGGCTCCACCGGCGGGTGTGGCCAATGCACAGATAGTATCATTTCTCATTAAATACGCTCTAAAACCTTTTGGATAAGACCATCTATCGTATTCTTATATCCGGTATTTGCCTCTTTAGCCCTTCTATTGGCTACTACCATGCAACACGTCAACGCCTTATGTCCCATAAGCTTACTTAGGCCGGCAAGTGCCGAACTTTCCATTTCAAAATTGGTAACCTTAAGATGATTATATGAAAATTGTTCAATCTTCTGATTCAAGTCAGGATCAGCCAATGGCAACCGCAACTTTCTTCCTTGAGGACCAAAGAAGCCACCACAAGCGATAGTTACACCACGAACCATATCATCGGCAGCAATCCGGTCAAGAAGTTCCGGATCGTTATTTACAACATAGGGATTGCCAATCCGGTCATTCCATTTTACTTGTGACTTAAACGCGTCCTCAAATTCCAAATCACACGCTTCATCACGTCCCGCATAGAAATTCAACAAACCATCAAAACCAACACTTTTGGCACTAGCAATAAAAGTTCCGGTCGGAGTATTCGGCTGCAAACCGCCACATGTACCTATACGCACAAATGTTAATGATTTTAATTGGTCCTTATTCGTGCGCGTCTTGAAATCGATATTAGCCAAAGCATCCATCTCGTTCATCACAATATCAATATTATCACAGCCAATACCTGTGCTTTGCACCGTGATACGTTTACCTTTGTAACGTCCTGTAATTGTATGAAATTCTCTACTCGTTACTTCACATTCTATTTCAGAAAAGTGGGATGCGACGAGAGGAACTCGGCCTGGATCACCTACAAGGATAACGTTGTCAGCTATCTGTTCCGGCTTTAAATGCAAGTGAAAAATACTTCCATCTTTATTGATAATCAGTTCTGATTCAGGATAATAGTTCATAAATTTCAATTATTAATTAGATTATTTTCTGAATTTATAATGTCCTTATGAATACGCTTTACATTCAGTCTTAATTGTATATATTCATTCTCCAATAATTTTATCTTTTTCTTCAAATTAGCTTTAAGAGACCCACCATTCTCTTTATATTCATCTCGAAGCTGATTCAGTTGTTGTTTCAGTTCCACCAATTGTTTCTGTCCCATTTGATATGCTTCCAGCTGTTGGATATTCTGTGGATTCTTAAAATCCTCTTTTCTTATATAAATGGTATGATCATCGATGGGGAAAGAAAAAAAATGAACAGCTAAAGTTTCTGTTCTCTGTCTAAGCCGCTCCAATCTCCTGAGAGCTGCTTGTCGATTGCCAAACAGCCAAGTATCTGCTATTCTATTGATAATTGCCAAACTATAGAGCTCCGCATCTGTCAGATTATCCGCTTCATAGGTCTTCCGGACTTTCGTTGGCACGAATGTATAGACACACACTTTACCTTCCGGTTGACGCCGATCAGTAACCAACCACCCCAGTGAGTCTGGTTCATCTATAACTAATAAATAGTCATTAGCTGTAGAATTAAATGGCAATCCGTAATTCTCCGGTAGCAGATAGAAACCTTTTTCGCAGTCATAACGTGTCATAAAAATATCATATCCCCCCAATGATTTCTTACCTTTACCTGCAAAAAATAGGGTCATGCCATCAGATAATTGACAAGGAAAGCCTACAAAATTAAAATTGTTAGCGATATCTTTTACTTTTTGAGGCTCTGCCCACCCATTAGCGAGTTTATCTGTGCAGAAAAGGAATGCAGAAAGCGTGTCTCCGGCAGCATAGAAGCATTGCCTGTCCTGTCCATTTACGAATGCTTCCCCAATGAGATTCTGTTGCCCATTAGGAGGAATTGCTATAAAATTACCACTCTCTGTCGGTAATGGAATATATTTGTAAAAATCATCTTTATCTACAACAATGCTGTCAACAAACATGAGTTTGGCTGTCGAAGCAAGCTGTTCTTTCGGCAAAAAATGTTCATTTTGGCGAGATTCACCCACAACCGACTGGCTTTTAGTCTTTTTAATAACGGTTGTAGCAACACGATTTTTAACCGTCTTGCGTTGAGCTATCCCGGAAATAGCCATAGAACAAACCAGTAGAATAGCTAACAGTTTCTTCATTGATAAGTTTTTATTATGTGTAAAATAAACGGCAACTACAGATAAATTCATTTATACTGCCATAGAGACATTTCTTTAAGTCAAAGCCTTTGCCATGTTGGCCGCAGCTCTACGCCCATCGCCCATCGCAAGGATAACAGTGGCACCACCTCTGACAATATCTCCTCCTGCATAGATATTCTTTCTTGAACTTTGCATAGTTTCATCTACCACAATTGTATTCTTTTTACCCAATTCCAAGCCCTCTATACTATTAGGAACTAAAGGATTGGGGCTTACACCTACGGCAACGATTACCTGATCACAGTCTATCGTGATTGTTCTTCCCGTGGTTTCCGGACGACATCTTCCAGAAGCGTCCGGAGCGCCAAGCTCCATTACATCCAGAACAGCCGACTTGACTGCTCCATTTTCATCGGTCAGATATGCCTGCGGATTGTGCAACGTCAGAAAATGAACACCTTCCTCCTTTGCATGTTTCACTTCCTCAAGCCGAGCAGGCATTTCTGCTTCAGACCGCCGATAGACCAATGTCACGTCGGCGCCCAGTCGCTTGGCTGTGCGACAGGAATCCATGGCCGTATTTCCACCACCGACCACAACCACCTTCTTGCCCAAGTTGATAGGCGTATCTGTATTCGGATTGGCCGCGTCCATCAAGTTCACTCTTGTCAGATATTCATTTGATGACATGATGTTGAGTGCGTTTTCTCCGGGGATGTTCATGAAATTGGGTAATCCCGCACCAGACCCTACAAAGATTCCTTTAAATCCTCGATCTTCTAACTCACTAACAGAAATTGTTTTACCCACTATAATATCTGTCTGAAAATGAACTCCCATCTTGCGCAAATTGTCTATTTCTACATCAACAATGCGGTTGGGCAGGCGAAATTCCGGAATCCCGTATTTCAGTACGCCACCAACTTCATGGAGAGCCTCAAATACATAAACATCAAATCCACGCTTAGCCATATCACCTGCAAAACTAAGTCCAGCGGGGCCAGAGCCGACTACAGCAACTTTAGTTCCATTAGCCGGACTCATTTCTGGTAAGGCCATCTGTCCACTCTCCCGTTCATAGTCCGCGGCAAACCGTTCCAGATAACCAATGGCAACCGGCTCCTCGTTCATCTTGTGATGGATGCAGTGACTTTCACATTGTTTTTCCTGCGGACATACGCGACCACAGACAGCAGGAAGGGCCGAAGTCGTCTTTAAGACTTTGGCAGCAGCCAGAAATTGCCCGCGTTCGATATTCTTAATAAATGATGGAATATTGATGTTGACAGGACACCCTTCTACGCAAGTAGGTTTGGCACAATCAAGGCATCGCTTGGCTTCTGTGAGTGCCATTTCCTTTGTCAGTCCGCAGTTGACTTCTTCCAATCGGGTTGTTGCACGATATTCAGGATCCAGTTCCGGCATGACAACCCGTTTGATAGCTGCACGTTCTTTAGCTTTCAGACTCTTTCGCAATTCTACGCGCCAAGCAGCGTCACGATTGGTCAGCTCTTCTATCGAAGCTTCAGTAGGAGGAACATCCATCTTTATATCGGTACCAGATTGGAACATTTGCTGTTCAGACAGCTTAAGATGTTCTTGATAGTGTTCCATCTCTTCCCTTTCTACTGCTTTGAATGTCCCCATCCGCTTGAACATCTCGTCCCAGTCAACCAATGCTCCGTCAAATTCAGGACCATCAATACATACAAATTTGGTCTTCCCACCTATCGTCAGGCGGCATGCCCCACACATTCCCGTACCATCAACCATAATCGTGTTGAGTGACACATCGGTCGGAATGTTATATTTCTTTGTGAGCAAGCAACAGAATTTCATCATGATAGGAGGACCGATGGCAAACACCTTGTCAATATGCTCCTGATTGATGAATTTCTCTATACCGACCGTTACGACACCCTTCTCGCCATAAGAGCCGTCGTCAGTCATAATAATTGTTTCATCAGAACTTCCACGCACTTCCTCCTCCATGATGATAAGCTCTTTGTTGCGACCGGCAAGAACCGACAAGACACGATTACCTGCCGCTTTCAAGGCACGGATAATCGGCAGCATGGGAGCAACTCCCACGCCACCACCTGCGCAAATCACGGTACCAAAATTCTCTATGTGGGTTGGATTCCCCAACGGCCCCACGATATCAGCTACAGTGTCACCCTCTTCTTTGGTGCACAGTTTTGTAGAAGACAAGCCTACACGCTGTACAACCAGTGTGATTGTGCCTTCCTGCAAGTTGGCGTCGGCAATGGTCAGTGGCATACGCTCACCGTTCTTGTCTACACGAACGATTACAAAGTTGCCAGCTTTCCGGCTTTTGGCTATAAGAGCAGCCTCTATGTCAAAGCGGAAGACATTCTCCGAGAATTGAACCTTATGGGCAATTTTATACATGCGATGTATGGTATTAATGATTGGTAAAGTTGGCGAAAGCTGTCACGTTTCCGTAAATGGCTGTTAAAAACTCTTGTCATCGAGCATTTCAAAACCACAATAGGGAACCAAGACCTTGGGAACTCTGATGCCTTCTTCCGTCTGATTGTTCTCGATAATGGTCGCAACGATTCGCGGCAAAGCCAATGCCGAGCCGTTCAGCGTGTGGCACAGTTCGATCTTCTTATCTTCCGTGCGGCGGTAGCGACACTTCAGGCGATTAGCCTGATAGCTGTCGAAGTTGGACACGGAAGAAACCTCCAGCCAACGACTCTGGGCCGCGCTCCACGTTTCGAAATCATAGCAAATGGCTGACGTGAAGCTCATGTCGCCCCCACAGAGTTTTAAGATGCGGTAAGGGAGCTCCAGTTTCCGGAGCAAGCCTTCTACGTGGTCCAACATCTCTTTTAGGCTTTCCCGCGAATGTTGTGGTTTATCGATTCTTACGATTTCAACTTTGTCGAACTGGTGCAGTCTGTTCAGTCCGCGCACATCCTTGCCATAGCTTCCGGCCTCCCTACGGAAGCACGCCGAATAGGCGCAGCGCCTAACGGGTAATTCTTTCTCATCGAGGATGACATCGCGGAAAATATTGGTAACGGGCACTTCTGCCGTAGGTATCAGAAACAGATTATCCGTCTCGGCGTGATACATCTGTCCTTCCTTGTCGGGCAGCTGGCCCGTACCATACCCCGAAGCTTCGTTCACTACATAAGGAGGCTGGATTTCAAGATAGCCCGACTTGCGCGCCTCATCAAGGAAGAAAGTCTCTAAGGCGCGCTGAAAACTAGCCATTTTACCGATGTAAACAGGAAAGCCCGCACCTGTAATCTTAACGCCGAGATCAAAGTCCGCAAGGTTGTATTTCTTCAGCAGGTCCCAATGGCACAAGGCATCGGCGGACAGTTCGGGCTTTTCTCCTTCCTCTTTCACAACCTCGTTACCCGAAGCGTCGGCTCCTTCTGGAACTTCATCGTAGGGCAGGTTCGGTATTTGGCGAAGCTGTTCCATAAGGTCTTGTTCCGCCTTGGCCATGATTTCCTCCAAGGCCTTGCCCGAGGCTTTCAGGTCGGCAACCAGTTCTTTGATGGCATTAGCCTCATCGCGCTTGCCCTGCGCCATAAGTGCACCGATCTGTTTTGACATCTGATTGGCCTGTTGCTTGCCTGAGTCAAGTTTCTGTTGGGTCTCACGCCGGATTCTGTCACATTCCAAGACTTTCTCAATGGCTTCGCGGGCACCCTTAAAATGCTTCTTTTCAAGACCTTTGATTACGTGTTCGGTCTCCTCATTGATGAGTTTTAATGTAAGCATGACAATATTATATTTATTAATTAATTTTCTTCCTCGTAACCAATGACCGCGGCATCTGTCAGAAAAGATAATTTCAAAAGATTTTTACGGTTATTTGATATGCAAAGATACAATATTTTCTGTTTGCAACAAGAATTAATCATAGGTTTTGACAACCAAATTATCAACAACACACCTCATATCCGTTAATATACTATTCAGCAATAGACTTTATTCCTTCTAATCGCAAACTAAAATAGACTCAATTCTCTGTCATCAGTTGTTACTACGTCCAAAGACTCTTCCTCTTCATGTATACCAAATTGAAGCATCAACTGTTGCCCCTCGTTTACTTTCGTATTAATCTTATAAACGCCTCTTCTATCACCACGAGCGATTACAGACATCTTAGACTTCGAATTAAGCAAAAGATATTGAGCAACATAAGTGTACACGTCGTCGTACATGACCATACAAAACAAACTATTAGAAGCATTGTAGACATGTTGTGCTATTTTCTTAATGCTCAATCCTTTATCTCCTGCTTCTACAAGAACCTTAATTATTTCACTGTCGTAAGTCATTTTGTATATAATGAAAAAGAGTTGTAACTCTGTTTTGAATTACAACTCTTTTTATTTCATATAAAAAAAGATCTAAATCTTATGCCAATGCAAGAAGTCCACCTTCGTCTTTTACTTTACCTTCTTTAAAAAGCCATCCAATACCAAGATAAGCTTCCTCAATAGTAATATTGGCTAATTTTGCAATATTTGCTACACTAAGAGGCTTTCCTGAGGCGGCAAGAGTCTGATAGACATCACCTGCACGGAATCCTACGCTTTCTGCATTAACCGCTGCCGCAACTTCTACTTTTTTTGCGACTGTTTTCTTAGGAGCTGCCTTTTGGGTCGTAGTTTTAGCTGCAGCAACCTTTGTTGTTACTTTTTTTTCTGCCATAATTCAATAATAATTTGAATACATCGAATACAATTAGAATCGACTTAAAATTACGGCTGCAAAATTAGTATATTATTTTTTAATTTTAGACTTTGCTTTATAAAAAAGTAACGATTTCAAAGACACAACAACTATACTTAGCTGTTTTCTTGACTTAAATCAACTTTTATTTGAAGTTCTTCGAGTTGTTTTGAATCTATTTCGCTTGGTGCATCGAGCATCACGTCTCTTCCATTATTGTTCTTGGGAAAAGCAATGCAATCACGAATACTATCAAGTCCGGCCATGATACTAACAAAACGATCTAAACCAAATGCCAAACCTGCATGAGGAGGTGCACCATATTTAAATGCGCTCATTAAGAATCCAAATTGAGCTTCTGCACGTTCTTTAGTAAAACCTAAGACTTCAAACATTTGCTCTTGGAGTTGGGTATTATGAATCCTTAACGATCCTCCGCCAACTTCAATACCATTACAAACAAAATCATAAGCCCGTGCGCGTACTTGCTCCGGATGCTTATCCAATAAGTGTAAGTCATCAGGATGAGGCATCGTGAAAGGATGATGAGTTGCCATGAACCGATTTTCCTCTTCACTCCACTCGAAAAGAGGAAAATCTACAATCCATAGGCACTTAAAAGTATTCTTATCACGAAGACCAAGTCTGTCGCCCATCTCCAAACGGAGAGAACAAAGTTGAATTCGTGTCCGATTAATATTGTTACCACTTAAAATCAATACCAGATCTCCATCTTTAGCATTCATCTTCTGCTTGACGGCCATGAAATCTTCCTGCGTATAGAATTTATCCAAGCTACTCTTGACGCTACCATCTACATTATACTTAATATAGACAAGTCCCTTAGCTCCAATTTGAGGACGTTTCACAAAGTCCGTCAACTCATTTAATTGCTTTCTGCTATATTCTGCACAGCTGGGTACACATATACCACCTATATATTTAGCCTCATCAAAGACAGAGAAGGTGCCTCTGCCTTCAAATGTTTCTTTCAATTCGACAAATTCCATACCAAAGCGCACATCAGGCTTGTCACTACCAAAACGTTTCATAGCCTCGCTCCATGGCATTTGCTCCAACTTAGGAAGTTCTACTCCACGAATTTCCTTAAATAAGAAACGTGCTAGTTCTTCAAATAAGCCGATAACATCATCCTGATCTACAAAACTCATTTCACAATCTATCTGCGTAAACTCAGGCTGACGATCTGCACGTAAATCTTCATCACGGAAACATTTTGCAATCTGGAAATAACGATCAAAACCAGCAACCATAAGAAGCTGTTTCAATGTTTGTGGACTCTGAGGCAATGCATAGAATTGTCCAGGATTCATTCTGCTGGGAACAACAAAATCACGAGCGCCTTCCGGAGTACTACCTATGAGAATAGGAGTTTCCACTTCCATAAAATTATGACTATCAAGAAAGTTACGGATAAGAATAGTCATACGATGCCGTAGTTCCAAATTCTTTCTTACAGCAGAACGGCGTAAATCCAAATAGCGATACTTCATTCTGATATCATCGCCGCCGTCAGAATTATCTTCAATTGTAAATGGTGGTGTCAAACTGCTTGAAAGGACAACCAGTTTGTCTACTATAATTTCAATATCACCGGTAGCTATTTTGTCATTCTTATTAGACCTTTCGTTGACCCGGCCACATACTTGAATACAAAATTCACGGCCCAACTTATTCGCTTTTTCGCAAAGCTCTTTATCAACAGACTCATTGAAAACCAACTGAGTGATACCATACCTGTCACGTAAATCAACAAATGTCATACCACCCATTTTCCTAGTGCGCTGAACCCAGCCTGATAAGGTTACTTCTTTCCCTGTATCAGAGAGCCTCAACTCACCGCAAGTATTTGTTCTATACATTTTAATATATATTGTTTTAACGCAAAAGTAATATAAAAATCCGGAACGATAAAAGAATGCCGAGGAAATAATACAAAATTATGTTAAGTCTTAACAATGCTTTTAAATTAAATATTAACTTTGCAGTCAAATAGTTAGCTACAATACATTAAATACATAAAAGAGTTGATTATGAAAAAAGTTATTATATTTATAACGATTTGGATTGTTTCCATTTCTATGGCATTCGCACAGCAACAAGCCGATATCAAATTTGACAAATTAGTACATAATTTTGGTACATTCTCAGAGAGCAATTCGGTTCAGAAATGCACATTCGTTTTTACCAATACAGGAAATGCACCTCTCGTTATTAATCAGGCAATAGCCAGTTGCGGATGCACAATACCCTCGTATACGAAAGCTCCTATCAAACCGGGTGAAAAAGGTAAAATTGAAATTACTTACAATGGCAAAGGAAAATTCCCCGGACACTTTAAAAAGAGCATTACCATTCGAACAAATGGAGCCACTGAGATGACACGAATATACGTTGAAGGGACTATGAACGAAGACGCCAAATAAGATGATTTTTTATTTTTCTGCCACAGGAAATTCTCGCTGGGCTGCAAATAAACTATCACAACTTCTACACGACAAAGTTATTTTTATACCTGCAGCCTTGAAAGGAGACTGCAGGTATAATATTTTACAGGGAGAACCTATCGGATTTGTATTTCCAGTACATGGTTGGCGTCCACCCAAAATCGTCAGAGAATTTATTGCAAAACTACAAATCATTTCTAAAGACAAATCGCTTCATTACACCTTTTCAGTAATAACAGCTGGTGACGATATTGGGATGACTGTCAATGTTTTAGAGAAAGACCTTGGATTTAAAGGTTTAAAGCTTAATAGCGCTTTTTCTATCATCATGCCAGAGTCCTACGTTGGACTTCCTTTTATGGATGTTGACTCTGCAGAAGTTGCAAAACAAAAAAAGCGTGTGGCCTCAGAACATCTATTATCCATAGCGGAATCTATATCCAAACGATTGAACATTTTCCAAATCAAGCGCGGCAATTGGCCTAGATTTAAAAGCTATATAATAGGTGAATATTTCGTGAAGCGTCTTGTCACCGACAAACGTTTTTGGGTAGACCAAGAAAAATGTGTCAAATGTGGAATCTGCGCAAATGTTTGTCCTGTTAACGACATCCAAGGTGGTCATGGTAAAATGCCCGTTTGGCGCCACAACTCATCATGTCTCACATGTTTCAATTGCTATCACCATTGCCCACATCATGCCATTGAGTTCGGTCGCTTCACCAAAAATAAAGGACAATACTTCTATACTTAAAAATAACTATAAGAAATCATTGCTTTTGCGATAGACTATTTTGCTACAGAATCTCTATTGAGCCTAAAAAAAACAAAAAGTCTACCAATGCGATATTCCCATAAATAAAAAAGAGGCTCTCATAACTGAGAACCTCTTACTGGTGACTTCGCTGGGATTCAAACCCGGAACCTTCTGATCCGTAGTCAGATGCTCTATTCAGTTGAGCTACGAAGCCAAAACCATTGTTTTATTTTGCGCTTCAAGAAAAGTGACTCCGCTGGGATTCAAACCCGGAACCTTCTGATCCGTAGTCAGATGCTCTATTCAGTT
>CAUURC010000002.1:0-89438 GCA_963547405.1 uncultured Prevotella sp. | reverse complement strand
GTTATTATTTGCGGCAAGGGTCTGTAAATACTTCAATATTCTTTCTGCATCCATCACAATCCCTTTTTCACGCCCCATCTGCTGCTGCTGACAAACCATTGCCTCACGAACAAAAGGCAAAGCGGCAATCGGACTGACATGTGCGCTTACTTCAAGTCCACGAATTTCCTTTTCCACAAGTTCACCATTAAGATAGGTGTCCGGCCTACCCGCTACGGGATTAAAACAAAACGTGATCCGGATTTGACTCATCTGCTCCCGCAATCGGGCCTCATCAATGGAACCATCGCTCATAAACATATTGTGACGCAAGGCATATAATGTGACCGAACGATACATAGCTCCCGTATCAACATATACATAACCTATTTGTTTGGCCAAGTCCTTAGCCATTGTACTTTTACCACACGACGAGTATCCATCTATCGCTATCGTAATTTTCTTCATATATAATATATTTGTTTTAAAGCGAGAAAGCTACGTTAAAGATTAACGAGCTGCTACTAACATGATATTTCCCATAGCCGAGATTCAATTTAAAACGCTCAAGGTTGAGCCCCGCGCCAAAAGAAAGGCCGGCACCATTCGTCACGCTCGTGTCTTCGGCCGACGAAATCCTCATCTCGTGTGCCCTTCTAAAGTTATAACCGGCACCAATCCAAACGGAAGGAGACAACAATACGTCAAGTCCGGCTTTGCAATGGTCAATGAATTTATAGTTCCAATGATTCAAATCTACCAACGTAGCATGAACTCTGAAAGGAGTATTCACCAAATGCTTGGATACGCCGAACTGAATATCAACCGGCATACGCTCAAAGTCTTCATTAAAAGCTTTCAACTGACCTCCGAGATTTTTGGCCACCAGCGAGAACGACAGTTCATTGTCCGGGAGATAATAATTAAGTCCCAGATCAACTCCGGTTGCCACCGCGTGATAAGATCCTAATGAAGAGAATATCCATTTGACGGCAACACCGCCTGCCAAATAATCAGTAAGCAAATAAGAAAAATAACCAGTCAAGGCAATATCCTTGGCTGTAAAACTGCCTGTTATCACGCCTTGCTCATCCGTTTGCTTCATCGTACCGTAATGAAGGTACTGCCCAGAGACGGCCCAACTGGCTCGTTCGGTAATATTCCGATTAAAAGCAGCGGCAGCAGCGTTAGCATCATGCATATAACGCATATAACTGAAAGAGACATTCTTGTCGTCTACAGCGGAAAGAAGAGCCGGATTATGGAAAATAAGAGATGCGTCATTATCAACCAACGATATATTATCACCTCCCAAAGCACCGGCATGGGCACTTACGGGCAACCTTAGAAAATTATATCCTGTCTGGCTTTCCTGCGCCATTGCTTGTATAAAGGCAAAGCATAATAAAAGTGACAATCCTATCTTTTTCATCTATTTTCCCTAAATATTTGGCAAAGATAATGTATTTTTCAATTATATAGCTTAACTTTGTATTATTATTTACGCTGAAATAAAGGCGCAACAGATGGTTTATCGTGGATATTAAGAAATCAAGAAAGGCAGATCTGGAGCGAAAGCGAATAACATATTATCTGTTGGGAACCATTCTTGTTCTCATGTTATTCCTCACCGCGCTGGAATATACGAGCCACAACAATAACCGAGCAATGAATGAAGAGGTCTTTGATGATATGAGCGAAGACATCGAAATGCTGCCTGCCATTGACACGAAAGACATGATTGCGACTGCTCCTTCGCTTATTCCTTCAATAAGCCAAAAGGTAAAACCCGTTGACTCTCCCACTAAATTATCTCCTAAAATCATTGCGTCCGCCCTTGATAGGCTTACGGACAGCCAAGGTTCTGCCCCTTCGACAACCGATAACGAGCAAACTGACGAGCAAGCCGTGTCACAAGTTACGGTAGACAACGATGATAATCCACTTAATTTTAGAATCGTTGAACAACTCCCAGAGTTTCCGGGAGGGATGGTTGCCTTTGTGCAATGGCTCACCCAAAACCTCAATTACCCTGTCATTGCACAAAGACAAAACATAGAAGGCAAAGTCGTCATCTCATTTATCATCAATAAAGACGGCACAATCGTAGATTCTAAAATAGCCAAATCGGCCCATCCCCTACTCGATAAAGAGGCCATGAGACTTATCAGAATCATGCCTAAATGGAAACCCGGCATGCAAAACAACAAGCCTTGCCGTACAATGTTTGCAATACCAATCAATTTTAAATTGTAAAAAACAACAGAAAATTATGACCGTTGAAGAAATCTTAGCCAGCCTAAACGAAAGTATTGACCAGCTGGCTTGTGACAAAAAGCCTACCGGACTCTATGAACCGATACGCTATGTGCTCAGTATGGGCGGCAAACGAACCCGTCCTATCCTGATGATGCTGGCCTATAATCTTTACAAAGATCATATAGAAGAGGTACTTCCTTCTGCCATCGCATTGGAAACATACCATAATTACACGCTTTTACATGATGATTTAATGGATCAAGCCGACATGCGCCGCGGCAAAGCCACCGTACATAAGAAGTGGAATGCCAACACCGCCATTCTCTCGGGCGACTCCATGCTTGTGCTGGCCTATCAATACATGTCTCAATGCAACACAAAATTCCTCAAGGAAGTGCTTGATACGTTTACCCAAACCGCGCTTGAGATTGGCGAGGGGCAACAATTAGATATGGATTTTGAGCACAGAGACGACGTCACCGAGCAGGAATACATCGAAATGATTCGCCTCAAGACCAGCGTACTCTTGGCCTGTGCGCTCAAGATAGGCGCCATTTTAGCCGACGCTCCTCAAAAGGACATTGACAATTTATACAAATTCGGTGAACAGATAGGGCTGGCTTTCCAGTTACAAGACGACTATCTCGACGTCTATGGCGATTCTGCCGTATTTGGAAAACAGATTGGCGGCGATATCGTTTCCAACAAAAAGACGTTCATGCTGATACAAGCCGTGAACAGAGCAACCGGCAATCAGAAAACCGAACTCAATCAGTGGTTGAATGCCAAGACATTTAACCGCGACGAAAAGGTTGCCGCCATAACAGCCATTTATAACCAATTGCGTATAGACAGGCTTGCCCAAGAGAAAATAGAATATTATTTTAATGAAAGCAAAAGGTATCTCGACGCTATACAGGTAGCGGAAGAACGCAAGCAGGAACTTGCAAGCTACGTCATGCAAATGATGAACCGAAACTATTAAATAACAACTATAAACTTCTTTCATACGTGCCTTACAGAAGATTACCCAAAACAGACGCGGCTCGTCTCAAAGCACTGAAGACCTTACTCGACAGCGATGATATCTATACGGTCAGAAACCGATTTATAGATTGGAAGATTCTGAACCGTGCGAAAACAGCTTTTGAACGTCTACAGACAGCTGTTGAACAATACCAGATCAGCTTTCAGACGCAAACGAGGCATAACAGCAAAATCGAAAAGCTTCAGCGAAACGCGACCATGTATGTCAGTCATTTCCTGCAAGTGCTGCTGATGTGCACCGAACGAGGCGAAATCAAACGAAGCCAGCTATCGCTTTATGGGCTGGAAACGGACGCAACGTGCATCCCGAATATCAAAACCATCGCAGGACTGCTGGATTATGGCCAAAAAGCCATACAGGGAGAGAAAGCACGAATCAAAGCGGGCGGACGCCCCATTTACAATCCGCCCATCGGTATTGTGGCAACTCATCTGGACATTTTCCGAGATTTTTATAATCAACAGCAACGCCTTTCGCGGCGCACAAGGCAAGACTTAGACGATTTGGTTCAACAACGCCCGGAAGTTGACAGCATTCTTCTCGAACTCTGGAATCAGATTGAGGCACACTTTGCTCAAGAACCGCCCGAAATCAGATACGCTGCGTGCCGCAAACTGGGCGTGATTTATTACTATCGCAAGAACGAAGAACATTTATACTGACATGATTATAGATACACATAGCCACCTCGACGTAGCCGATTTTACGGACGATCTGCCACAAGTCATCAGTCGGGCGCAAGCCGCGGGCGTGGGTAAGATATTCATTCCGGCCGTTGACCTGCCCTCTGTCTCTGCCCTATTGGCTATATGCCGTCAATATCCCAACTACGTTTACCCCATGATTGGCTTGCAACCCGAAGAGGTCAGAGCCGACTGGAAAGAGGTTTTGCAGACCATGAAGCAATTGCTCGATGCCGATCGGGCCGACAGTCATCCGCAATTCATCGCCATCGGTGAATGCGGTCTTGATTTTTACTGGAGTCGGGAGTTTGAAAAAGAGCAGTTAGCGGCATTCGAACAGCAGGTTGAATGGTCTGTCGAAACGCGTCTTCCGTTGATGATTCACTGCCGTAAAGCCCAAAACGAATTGCTATCTATCCTCCGCAAATACAAAAACGACCTGCCCGGCGGTGTCTTCCATTGCTTTACGGGAAATCAAAAAGAGGCTCAGGACTTCCTGAGCATGCCCCGTTTCATGCTCGGCATCGGCGGAGTTTCGACCTTCAAAAGCAGCCATCTGCGCGAAGATTTGCCGGCCGCAGTACCTTTAAGTCGAATTGTTCTGGAGACCGACAGCCCCTATATGGCCCCGGTTCCTTATCGTGGCAAACGCAATGAGAGCACGTTCATAACCGAAGTTCAGAAAACGCTCGCCACGAGTTATGGTGTTTCGGAAGAGCAGATTGCCACTATCACAACAGACAATGTCAAAACCGTATTTGGAGAATTTATTAAAGAATTTTAAATAAGCCCATTGGCTAATGAGTTTTTGCAAGAAAAGCTCTACTTTTGCACATCGATTTAGGAAAGGTGCTCGAGTGGCTGAAGAGGCACGCCTGGAAAGCGTGTAATCGTCAAAAGCGATTCGGGGGTTCGAATCCCCCTCTTTCCGCAGCTAAAGCAAGTCTTTACAAAAACATTGATTTGCGTTTCACCCACCATTTAAGGCAGTGGCATTAAACGAAGGTTTAGTGCCACTGCTTTTTTTATCCTCCTTCAACAGATGCTTACGATGTTTTTTGTGAACAAAACCCGTATCCATTCCCTTTGTTTTTGTATAAAAATATTACCTCGAAAACGTTCAAAAAAATGATGCAAATAGCGTAATCATCGCCGCCTTTTTCGCTATTTGGGGCTGAAAACGCCCCTATGATGGCATGATTTTTATGTTTTAATGGGTCATTGTTATGCTTTTATCACCCCAAAGCTATGCTTTTAGCGCGTCAAAGTTATGCTTTCGCAAGGTAAAAGGGCCACTATGAGCGGGTAAAAGCTATGCTTTGACGGGGCCGGAAGGGGCAAATCGCAGGAGCAATTTAGATAAATGGCTGATTATCAAACCAATACTAAAACAGCCGTAGAATCGCGTATTTCCGGCCAAAGTCTGATTATTTTGAAATAATGCCACTTTTTTCAGCCTTTTGTAAATTTATTTCAGCCCCGCAGAGAGCACAAAACTATCTTCCCATTTTTTATAATAACAAAGGCTGTTTATTTCTTACGACTGTATTAGCAAAAAAGTAAAACTTGAGAAAAGAAGAAGAATTAAAGAGCGTAATTCGTTCCGGAACTTGTCGGATGAGCTTATGAGCGTCCGGAACAGCTTATAGAAAAGCGTTCCGGACGTTTCTGTTCTCATAATCGATATGCAGCTTATGCAGAAGCAGTTGAAAAGGAATAACCATCGACCACGGAGCCTTTATCTTGCCGTGAGTTCATATACACGACTACTAAGTTTGTTGCCGGTAAAAAGCGGCAGGCCAACTGTCATCAGATAATTGCCCGAATAGGCCGTTACGCTGCCTTGTGAACCGTCGGCCCGATTGATTTCTTTTACATGATACGTGGCGGCCGGGTCGAGTCCCTCCATAACGACAGGATATAACTTCTCACTGTAGCGGGGGTAGACGTCGAAAGCGAAGACCACAGCCCGTAGACGATCCTTTGAAACATACATGGTAGAGGCATGATTGCCTTCGTAGGGCGAAACAAGTCGGTACTGGTCGCCTTCGAGTACGAGAGGCTTGAGTCTGTTGAAATCGGTCACCGACTGCTTACAGTAAGCCAGGTCATGCGCCGACATCTCATGTAAGTTGATATCAAAACCAAGTTTGCCCATCATGGCTACGTTCACTCTGAACTTTAAACTGGCATCTTTGTTCCACGAAGTAACATGCGCACACTGCACCTTAACAGGGAATACCTGCGAATAACCCCATTGTATGAACAGCCGTTCCACAGGGTCGGTGTTGTCGCTGGGCCACATTTCTACAAAATACTTCAATGCCTCGTAGTCGGTGCGCCCCCCTCCACCCGAGCATAGCATCATGGGCAGGTTGGGATATTTGGCCTTAACGCGTTTGAGCACACGATACAATCCCTTCACATAATCTATGTAGAGCTTGCTCTGAGAGGATTTCTGGTAAGATGAATAAATGTTGGTGATAGGGCTATTGCAGTCCCATTTGAAATAAGCAATGTCGGGATAGCGGGTCATCAGACCATCGACCACGCCATAAACATAATCCTGTACTTCCGGATTACCGAGGTCGAGCACAAGCTGGTTACGGAAATAATACTCCTCGCGGTTATCATATCTGATCACCCAATTGCGGTGCTTCTCGTAGAGTTCTGATTTGGGACTCACCATTTCAGGCTCAATCCAGAGGCCAAACTTCACACCCTGCCGCCGGGCTTCTTCGGTAAGTCGCCCGATACCATCAGGCAACTTGTCGGCAGTAACTACCCAGTCGCCGAGTGCCTGCGTGTCATTATATCGCTTATACTTGTTACCGAACCATCCGTCGTCGAGCAAAAACAGGTCTACACCAAGCTTTTTGGCATCGCCGATGAGCGAAAGTAGCTTCGGTTGGTCAAAATCGAAATAGGTTGCCTCCCAGTTATTAAGTAATGTCATGCGGTCGCCCAGACCGTCCTTCACCTGATAACGGCGAGCCCAATCGTGCAAACTGCGGCTGGCCGTGCCCGTACCATTCAGGCTGAGCGTGAAGATGAAGTCGGGGGTTCGGAACGTTTCGCCCCGGGCAAGGGCGTATTGCGAGGCGTAAGGGTTGATACCGCTGATGACTCTTAGTCCTCCGATATTGTCAACTTCAAACGTAAACCTGAAATTTCCGCTCCATGCCAGCGTCCCCACAAGCACCTTTCCCGCGTTCTCGGTCGCTTCCCTGTCAAACGAGAGCTGAAAGAACGGGGACGTAAACATATCGGCCCGTGCCCCCAGCTTGGAATCAACAACCTTCTTGCCGAAGAGTAGCTCCTGCGTGTGCCGATGCACTTCGCTCGCCCAGTCACCATCGTATTGGGTTAGAAAATATTTCTTTGAATAAAAATGAAGCATCGACGAGGCAAACTTTTCAAGCGTCACCTTGTTTTTATTGCTAATCTCCGTCCAAGTTTTGTACACATTTTCTTTCTCATAGGCCACATAGTGCATGGCCACTTCATCGCCGTACACAGGATCGGCAAGCCGGATTATCGTCTCAGTGTATCCTTCGTGACGCGTGGTTGCGTGCGACTTATATTTCAGTAGCGTTGACGTGTTGCCATCACTGTGATTAATGTGCAGTGCCGGTTCAAAATAATCCTCCATACCATGGGTGAGATAAGCTTCCTTGCCGAGAGGCAGAAGGGCGTAATCGGCAGCATTGTCCAGCTTTTTTCCGAAATAACTTTGATACAACCGTCCGTTGTCACCGATGGTGAACACAAGACTGGTGTTTTGTGTCGCTACTACAACTTGCTCTTTTGCATACGTTGCACAGGTTGCCGAGAGCATTGCGAGCACGCTTAATAGTTTTGTAATCATTCGCATGTCAATATATAAATTATGTTTTGGTCTATATTGGAGTGAACAATGTTCGCCTTTCGCGATTCTGTCGTTCAAAATCTTTGGGACTGATACCGAACTGCGTAAAGAATATCTTGCTGAAATAAGACGGCGACGATATTCCTACCATGTAACAGATGTCGCCGATGAGGTATCTTCCCTCTTGTATCAGCTCTGCTGCTTTTTTCAGTTTCACGGTACGTATGAGTTCTATGGGCGACATGTTGAACACCAGTTTTATCTTACGAAGCAGACTGGAGTGACTCATACACAGCAGGCCGGCCATGGTCTCTACATTAAAGTTTTCCTCACCTATATGTTCTTCTATAATTTTAGTCACCTTCTTCATAAACTCTTCATCGGCCTTAGGCATGTGCATGTTGTCGACCGTGAAGAAAGGTTTCTTCGAAAACGACTCGCGCTCGCGTTGTCTGTTCTCGAGCAACGAGCAGATAAGCTGTCTGAGATATTTGATGGAGAAGGGTTTCTCGATGTAAGCCTCTGCTCCGAGCTTCAGCCCCTTGATCTTGCTCTCCATATCGTTCTTGGCAGTGATGAACACAATAGGAATATGCGAAAGATCCAGATCTGTCTTTACGGCTGTGCACAGTTCGAATCCATCCATCTCAGGCATCATCACGTCGGAGACAATGATGTCGATCCGACTGTCAGCCAATCGCCTAAGCGCCTCAAGACCATTGCATGCCGTCTCTGTTGTGAACGACATGTTAATTTGTTCGGCCAGGAAATTCCGCATACTGTCATTGTCTTCTACAATGAGCACGGTGTAGCCTCCGCCTTCCTCACGAACCTGATTAGAGTTGTCGTCGAGCAGATAGTCGGACGTACCTATCGCCTGAAGATTGTTTTGACGAATGCCGTCCTTATTCAGCGGAAGAGTTAGGGTGAATGTGTTGCTGACAAGGTCGCCGTCATCAAGGATTATGGTTCCTCCAAGAAGTCTGGCCAGTGAAAGAGCCAATGAGAGACCGATGCCCACGCCATTCTCACCGCATACCGACTTGTCGACCTGATAGAACGGTTCGAAAATTTTCTTTCGTTCCTCTGGTTTTATCTTTTCGCCGTCGCTCACTACGCTCACCGTAAAGGAAGCGTCGTCGGCATCAAGCTTCACCGCGATAGTGCGCCGCGCATATTTCATGGCGTTGTTAAGCAGATTGCTGAGAATCTTGGTGACGGCCTCCTTGTCAATTGATGCCACCAGCGGCTCAGTGAACCTCACATCACGCGACAGCAACTTGCCGCGTAGCATGATGGTGGGCTCAAAACGGTCGGCAGTCTCGTTAACCAATGCCGCAATGTCTACATTTTCGTATTTCAGTGTTAGGCGCCTTTCTCCTATTTTCTGGAAGTCGAGCAGTTGTCCGGTGAGGTTGAGCAACCGACGCGTATTCTGTCTCGTGACCTTTAGATAATGTGCAATCTTCGGGTTTGTTGTGCCTATTTCCTCGATAGCCTCAAGGGGAGCGTCGATGAGCGCAAGCGGAGTACGTATCTCATGAGCCACCTCAGCAAAGAAGTTTACCTTATTCTGATAGAGTTCTTTCTCTTTGCTAACGGTAAACAAGCGTTGTCGTTCGCACCATTGTGCCTCTTTGTGGTTGCGATACCACCAGAACCAGCCGGCGATGATGGCGCAAACGAGTAGCAAATAGACCATATACGCCCAACCGGAACGCCATAAAGGTGGACTGATAACGATGGAAAGTTCCTGCTGTGCCTGCTGACCGTGGTTCTCGGCACGCACACAAAGCTTGTAGGAACCCGGCTGAAGGTTGGCAAATGACACCCGGTTGTTGCTCATACGCACCCACTCTCCATTGCCCGGCTCAAGACTATAGCTGTAGTTTCCGCTGCCACCGGCGCCAAAGTCGGGTGATACGACGTCGAGCGAGAACGTTGCCATGTCGTAGGGCAGCACCAGTTTGCGAGTGAACATAATGTTCTGTTGCAGCGGCGAATCCTCTGTTCCCGGAGTTATCTCGCGGTTGTAGACACGCAGTTGTGTAAAGTAGACAGAGGGTTCGGGCACATAGGAGTCTTCGAGTTCTGGGTCGAACGTAACGACTCCGCCAATGCAACCGAAACAGAATGTCCCATCATTTAACCTAATGGCCGAGTTATAGTTGAACTGGTTGCCGGGTAGACCGTCCTTGACGGTGAACACCTTTACGGCTCGGGTGTCAGGATTGAACCGGACAAGTCCTTTATTCGTTCCGAACCATAGGTTACCCTTCTTATCCTCGAGTATGTTATAGGCTACATCATCGGGTAGGCCTTCGGCTATTCCGAACGTGGTGAAGCAATCTCTGGTCTTGTCATAGCGACTGATGCCGCCACGATCTGTAGATACCCATATATTTCCGCGGCTGTCCTCCATAAATGCACTGATGCTGTTAGAGCGCAACCCGTTGACAGAGCCCTCACTGTAGACGTAGCTTTTGAACTTGCCCGTGGCCGGCGTATAACGCCATATACCATTGCCCATGGTAGCAATCCACACCATGCCGTCATGGGCTTCGAAAAGAGAAAATATCCAGTTGAACCCCGTGTCATTCACTCGCACAAACCCTTCGGTGCCGGCATCGCGGCGATAGAAGGCATAACCCAGACCTACCCATTCGTTGCCACGACTGTCTTTGAGGTAAGCATATACACTGTTGTCGGTCTCTGCAATATCGAGCACGGAGCTTGTGCCACCCGCACCATTAATCTTCACGAGTCCTCCGCGTGAAAAACCGGCGTAGATGCTGCCCGTGTAAGCTGTGAGCATGAGCGTGGTGTGGCGAAGTAGTGGTGAAGCCGCCACAGGTCTGATAGACTGTGTTTGCGGGTTGAGCATGAACAATCCGTTGTCTTCTGTTCCTATCCAGACACTGTTGTCGCGGGCCTGAGCCAAGCTGCTAACCACACGACCGCCAAGCCCAGACCAGCGACCGTAGGCCTGAAAGCTAAACTTGTTACGCGTCATATAACTTGCTCCGCCGTGGAGTGTACCCACCCAGGCATCACCGCTACGCCCTCTATACAAACAGTAAATCACATTGTCTGAAAGACTGAAGCTATTGAGCGGGTCGGTACGAAGCTGCGTCTCGGACCCATCCTGTTTGTCGATAACATATAGTCCATGCTGCGTTCCCACCCACATTTCATTATCGAAGCACTGTAGACAACGTAGGTATACACGACCTTCTCCTGAGAAAGGGATCTTGACAAACTGCTTGTGGGCCTGCCTGTAGCGGAACAGGCTGCCACTAGCCGATGAGATAACGAGTGAACCATCAGTGTCTTCGCCGATGAACGACAGATAAAGACCATCGAGTGTCTGCCCGTCGTCAGCCACCACCTTATCGAAACGATTGCCTCGCTTGTCAAACCTATAGACGCCTAACCCCGTGGTAATAACCCATACGTCTCCGTTCCGGTCTACGCAAAGGTTGGAAGGATACTTTTCTTTGAAATGTCCTTTAGCAGGTAGCACCTGATAATAATCGACCTTCTGTCCCTGATAGCGGAACACACCAAGATCGGGCAACAGCACCCACACGGAACCTCTGCCGTCGCCGGCGATGGTCTGTACCCAATTGTTAGGATACTTACCAGTGGCCTTATCCTTTATATCCATGAAGGAGAACTGATCGGTTACGGGGTCGTAGATATACACGCCTCGGTCTGTGCCCACCCACAACTTCTTCCGCTCGTCTTCGTAGAGAGCATCAATATTGTCGTTGCCCTGCTTTTTAAGCCGGTCGTAACACTTGAGCCGACGCGTACCGATGCCGTCGTAGCGGTGCAGACCATTCTTCGTGCCGAGCCACACAAAGCCATAGCTGTCTTCGACGATACTCTTGACATTGCTCGATGACAAGCCCACATTGTAATTGGCATGCATGAACGAATAGTGTCCGCCTCCCCATGACGGGATGGTGGACAGTAGAAAAGCGAACATGGCGATTATGATGACCACCATCCGATATGAAAAGACGCATTTCGTTTTCATTTCCATCAAGTTCGGAAAAGGTATTTCTTATACGTTACAAGAACTCAAACATTAGCATGACAAGTTTCTGCTGACAAGTATTTTCTTCACTATCGTGCCGCCCGACCCCAGCTTTATCTTCACCATATACACGCCGGGGACGCAACTTATGGTGAGCGATATGGCGGTACGGCCCACGAAAGGCTTGCCGCATACGAGCCGACCTTGAAGATCATACATAAAAATGGATGCTATAGTCTCCGAAGCCTTGGCAGTAAGGGTTCCGAGATTATAGCCGACGGCAACCCCGTTGTCGTCGGCATGAATAGTTGTAAGACCTGTTGGAGTGGTTTTGTCGATACGATACAGACGCACATCCGCCTTAGGCACGGTCAGATTGAAGCCGCTACCTGAAAAGTCTATGCGCTGACCAGTCCACAATTCCTTGATGCTTCTCACGTTCGAGGGGTCTATACCAATACGAGCAAAGTCGACCGTTTTACTATAGTTGCCCAGCTGATCGTAGTTAAATACTACGTAATAGAGTGCTTCTTTGGTGTCCAGCGTAAACTCGCGGTCGACACCATAGCTGTATTGGTAGCGTTTAAACCGCACATCAAGTTTCCCTTCGACCGGACGAAACGAACGGCCTATACGCGCAACATCGTTGATGGCAGCGTTGGTAGCAATGCGTAAGGCAAGATCGCGTTCTGCTTGGCTGCCGGGGAAAGATCCCTTCAGACTATAATTGTCTCCCAACAGCACGGTGCCCGTCATGGCACCCATGGTATAGCGTATGCGGGCCGCACCCTCGCTCTCGGCCCGTGAGAGCACCAGATGATCCGGATCGTTATAGCAATACACCCTATCAAGCCACCATCCAAGATTCAGACTGTTGAGTGTGTACATGCTGTTATCAAGCTCTCCCCAGCTATCGCACGATATACGGCGGGCATGTCCCTTGGCCGGAAAGACGGGGGATATCGAAAGATCTACAAACATGCCCGCCTCTTGAGCTAAGCGTAACACATAATCCATGCCGTAGGAGTATGCCTGCATACCGGTGGTGACATTGGAATCATGATAGCTATCAGCTTCAAGTGTGCCGTTGTTGATAAAATCAAGTTTGATATATTCAAATCCAAGACTTTTGAATTTCTCAAACCGCCTACGATTATACTCCTTAGTTGTGGGATGTGTGGGATCAAGCGCAAACGATGCTATTTTACGTTTCTTGCCATTGGCTGTAAGCACTATGTCGCTCCACTTGTAGGGACTTCCGTCATAAGGTGTGTGAACACCGAGTTGTTCCTCGTCAAGCCAGCAGGAGAAAGGTGTATGATAGATGCCAGCCTTCTGCCCATTAGCCTTACACCGCTGGACGAAGACGCGTAGCTGGAAATCAGTCATGTTGTCCCAATAGGAATCAAGCACGATGTAGCATACCCCTTTCTCGTTTACAAAGTTGCGTGGCATCAACTGTTTTTTGAAAAAGTCAGCTACGTCAACCGCACCCTCATAATTCACATTCTCAGCCATACCGCCCCAGCTTTGCCATGCAAAAATGGTACCACCATTCCACTGTAACTTAAGAGTCAAAGCAGCCATAGCCTCTCCAAGGTCTTCAAAACCTGTGCGCCAGTCTGTATATAAGCCGAAGAAATATCGTGGAGAGCGCACCCGCTCGCCCGAAACAGAGCCATGGGTCATCACCACATAACCATTCTTAAACTGTACATCGTTGGTACGGTCGTTCACAACGCCTGCAGCTACGACCAACTGTCCCACGCCGTTGACAGAACAAGGAGTAATGGTGATACCACTCTTCCATGTATCATGTTCAATGGAACCCACTACGAGCCCCAATCGGCTGTCGGCATTGTATGCTCCCGACACCTCACACGATGGATTTCGCCCGGCATGATTCCCGTTAAAGGGAATTGCCGCATAACCCGCCCAGTTGTCATTGTCATGAGGCATGTCGTATATATAGTTGGCACTACCTGCGGGCAAGAACGTCGTTGGCGTTTTCGATACGATAGGAGCTATATAATTGGCCATCGTCGTACCACTCACAGCCACCAAAGCTGCTTCGACGAGCATGTATTTCCTACCGTGATAGATGTAGAACGACTGTTCAATATTGTCTTTACCAACAAGACCTGAATAAGTATAAGTATACTTGGTTCCAGTTCCAAACACATCGCTCACGGCTGTCTGGGCAAGAGTCACGATCGGATAGCTTGTCGATAGCAGTGTTTCAGGTTTACTATCATGTATCTTAGTCGATTTGTGTATCTCTACATACGCCCCTTTGACAATCTCCGTTCCATGCTGCGCATAAGAGAGCGTCTTACTTTGTTCATCGAATGTTATTTTCCACGGACCATCGCTGATGTCATGCTGTGCCCACACCATAGCAGGGAAGGCAAGAAGAGCGATGGTCAATAGCATTAATTCTATTACTTTCATTCAATATAAATATTTAATACGCTTGGAAAAGGCTATTTCTTTATTTTATAATCACCTTCTTCACAGCAATAACTTTACCCGAAACAGCTTTCACTACATAGACTCCTGTCTTAAGCCCCGTCCCAACCGAAGCTCCCGCCTTTACGCGAGCCTTCATAATATTTGTACCGGCAAGGTCAGTAATAACGACATGGGCATCGGCACTCACCGTTATCACTCCTTCCTTAACACCGATGAACAAAGACTCTCCGGCATTGGTCATATCATCGATACCCGTGTTCTGGTCAACTTTTGCAAAGAGGCTTGAAAGCTTGCAACCATCAATGGTCTGTACGCCCCATTCTTCTATATCAACTGCATTAATTTTAAGCTTATAACTTGTGGTAGTGAGCGCTGCGTCTACATGGCCTAAATGTAGTTTGCCAGTTGCAAGATCGACAGGTACATGGGTGATAATCTTTCCATTCTTGAGCTTCACATACAAGTTATAGCGCAAGGAAGCTGTGGGACTCTCACTATCAGAAGCTGCGTTCCATGAGAAAGTCACATTGCCGTCGCCCGGCAACATCTTCAAACCTGTAGGAGCAGCAGGTGCTGTATTGGCTTTAACGCCCGCACCATTCCATACAGAAAAGTGCTTCGTCAGGAAACTCTTGTCGTTGTAACCCATCACAGCAAGGTCAATGATGCCATCGCCGTTATAGTCGAAAGCCGAAACGGCGGCACCGCCTCGCGCAACTTTATTCTCCGGGAGTTCATTTGAAGAGAAAGAAAGACCGCCGTTGTTGATAGCTACAACCACATTGCTTGTATTGCTTTCGCCTGTATAGATAATGTCAATCAGGCCGTCACCATTCACATCGGCCCAATCAACACCACCCTTGCAAGCACCGTTGGGATTGACAGCAGTCTTGGTTTGAAAGGTTCCGTCACCATTATTTTTAAACACATACGCCACCTTAGCCCATTTCTCGGGGCATGACTCTCCCGTGACAAAGAGATCAAGATAACCATCGTTGTCGAGATCGGCCAGCATAATACCACCTTTCTCCACTCCAACAATATTCTCAGAAACTACTGTCGAGAAAGTTCCATCCCCATTGTTCTTATTAATCACGCACACGTCGTTGCTAATTTCATCAGACCATCCGCTCACTGCTACGTCGGGATAGCCGTCATTGTTGAAATCGCCAACAGCCATCGTACCGCCGCGTACTTTCGCAAGGTTTGAGTTACTCATTTTCGTGAACGTTCCTTCACCGTTGTTCCTGTAAAGCACAGGGTTGCCTCCACTGTCTTTGGACAGAATGTCCTGTAAGCCATCAAGATCAAAATCAGCTGTGAGGGTCAGTCCTGTATAGTAACGTTCCGTGGTCTTCTCACCGGCATTTTCATCGTCATTAAGACTGAAATGGTCTTCAAGCGTGAAGTTATCTACCTTTGTAAACGTGTCGCCACCCCTATAAAGCAACGGTGTACCATAGCAACTCAGTAGAATATCGAGGTTACCATCGTTATTATAGTCAAACACATTAAGGTTGCTCTCGTAAATATCCATATTCTCAAGCAGCGTGCTACCCTTGGAAAAGCCTGAGGCACTGCCCATGGCAATCTGCACTTTGGGCGCCCATCCTCCGTCAAGGTCGCGTCCTTTGATAATAAGATCCATATAGCCATCATTGTTGATGTCGGCAAACACTGCGCTTCCACGGAAGAAGCCTTCACTTATACCGTTGGGCAACACGACTTTGCTAAATGTCGGAACGGTACTTTGTGCTCCTGCTGTTAAAGCTACAGAGGCAAGCATGGTTAAAAGAAGTAACGATTTTGGTTTCATTGGTTTCTTGGTTTAAATGGTAGACATTGATTATATAGATTTTTCTTTTATCTATACCCTTCGTTCTGGTCTTTCTGCGAGATATCCGCATTCTGGTTGATCTCTGTTTGCGGTATAGGCCATAGGGCATTGAACGCCTGTATGGTGCCACTGCGCTTTGTCCATTTGTTGTGGGCTTGAGCAGCCTCAACAAGTTTGCCTGTACGTACAAGGTCGAACTTGCGCCAACGTTCACCAAAGAGTTCGCGCACACGCTCGGTCATGACGTCAGTGCGGAACAGGCTTTGACTCATGCTTTCGCTCCAGGCCTTATCGGCAGGAAGATTGTTTCCCCAAGCACGTGAGCGCACTTTGTTCACAACTTTCACAGCTTCAGCTGTCTGTCCCTGTTCATTCAGACACTCTGCGTAGAGTAGCATAGCATTGGCATAGCGCAGATAAGGGATATTCTTGCCTGAGTGCCACATATTATTTATACCAAAACTCGAGAACTGATCAGTACGATAATCTTCATACTTTTTGATGTGTGGCTTCAACTCATCGTGATCTTCACCGATATTCTCCCATAAGCAACCGTTGAGTGTGGCCGCTATGCCCATGTAGGTATAATCGTAGCGTATGGAGATGTTCTTGCGCAAGTCGCCATCCTCCCAAATGCCACCGTCAGCAACCCCGCTATAAGCCCACTCAGTAGGAACGGCATGATCATAGCCTGCAAAATAGCAGCCATCGCCTCCAAACGAATTTTGAGCAGCACGCGAACCAAGCTGAAATTGCAATTGATTGGGGTTTGTCTGTGGATCAAACTGCCATTCGAATATCGACTCTTTGGTGTTGGGCTTCTCATGATCAAACAGGTCGGCATAAGCTACGAGCTGAAACGGCCCATCAACAACAACTTTCAATGCGTCCGCAGCCTTGGCAAAGTTGCGTAGTCCGGTATCTTCGGGGGCCGACATGTGGGCATACCCAAGCATCATACTGGCTGCATAGCGCGTGGCCCGCTGCGGTCCGTTCTTTTCCGGACAGTATTGTGCGGCATGTTCCAAGTCAGAAATGATAAACTGCCACACATCCTTGAGCGGCTTGCGCCCATATCCCAGCTCACTGGCACGGGCGACATCAATAATAGGAATACGTCCATAGAGCATCGTAAGCTCCATGTTAAGGCAGCCTCTAATGAAGCAGGCCTCACCATACATCCTCGCTATATCACCATTCTGAGATAGGTTGGCATCTTTGAGAGCATTGATAATCTTTGCAGCTTCTCCCACTGAAGGCCAACGCTTTTCCCAAGGCTCGGTAACGTAAGACAACTCGGCGGTGAGCAGAGCGTTATACATGTCAAGTGCGCCACGGCGGTTGTTGTCCTCCATGAGTGCCTGATAGGCTCCGGACTGAATCTCATCTGTCCCGACCATACACTCCCACAGATGACGATCCTTGAACACACCCTCCCAGTTAGAGTAGAGTTTTTTCAGTGTCGACTCAACCTTTGTCGTGTCAGAATAAACATCGGCTTCTGTAAGCGACGTCTTCGGCCTTTCATCAAGGAAGTCTCCACATGATGATAAGGCTATGACAAAAATGGCTATCAATATATTTTGTAGTTTCATTGCTTATTTTTTGTTGCGGTAGCCATTGTTATGGCCACCTGATTCGTTTAATATTTAGAAACTGAAGTTCAAACCAATAGTATATGACCTTGTGGGCGGGTAGTTGTAATCGCCCTGTTCTGGGTCAAAGCCCTTGTAACCCGTGATAGTAAACAGATTACTTGCTGTAAAATAGAGTCGTGCCGACTTCATGTTTACACTCTTAAGCCAATGTTGCGGCATATTGTAGGCCAGCGTAAGAGTTCCCAGTCGCAGGTAGGAAGAACTTTGAATGTAGTGATCGGTCTCTCCAGCCTGAAACTTTGAATAGCCCTCTGTGCCTGCCATCACGCGCGGGAAGCGTGCGTTGGTGTTGGTAGTGCTCCATCGATCGAGCAAATCGGGTGAAGCATAGCTCTCGCCCACTGAACTGACAAGATCCTCATAGTAGGAACTGATGCGGTGTCCTCCGAGAGAATAGTTGAACACGGCATTGACCACAAGTCCCTTCCAGCTGAAATCAGTAGAGAATCCGCCATAAGCTTTGGGATCAGTATTGCCATATATGTATCGGTCGTAGGCGTCTATCACACCATCAGGCTTGCCGTTAGGGCCACTAATGTCAAGCACAAAGAGGTCTCCCAGTCCCACTGTACGCCCGTTAAAGTTCTTGTTTTCCCACAGCTCGCGGTTGTTTTCGTTGGCAATTCCTCCTGATTTATAGGCGTAGACGTTGCTCAGCGACTCACCGATGAAGATATTACCCTGGCGGTTGGTACCATTCAGAATGTGATCTACGCCGCCATAAAGCTTTGTCACCTTATTGCGGTCGAGCGAAATATTCGCGCTGATATTCCACTGAAATTCCTCCGTACTGATCACTGCGGCCCGAAGCGTGGCCTCAAATCCCTTGTTGGTCAGCTCACCGATGTTCTCGGTAGTGTACGTATAACCGGAAGTTGTGGCCAGCGAGTGGCTCATGAGAAGGTTGGAGTTCTTGATGTAATAGTAATCAAGGGACAGACTGACGCGATTTTTGAAGAATCCGACATCCAAACCCACATTGGTTTGCTTCTGTTTTTCCCATGTGAGGTTGGGCGTTCCGCGCCGACCATCTGTGCCATAATAAGCTTCGCCGTTCGACTGTTGAGGCAAATAGAGTGTGGCATACAGATAGTTATCGATATCTTGATTACCAACAACACCATAGCCGGTACGAACCTTGAGGCGCGAGAGTACGTCCTGCTGTGGGAAGAACTTCTCATTGGTAACGTCCCATGCCAGGGAGAACGATGGCATGAAGCCCCAGCGATGGCCCACGGCAAACTTTGACGAACCATCATAACGACCTGTTAAAGTCAGGAAATAGCGATAATCATAGTTGTAGTTGACCCTCCCTACAAACGACATGAGGGAACTGGTTTCGTAATCAGATTCTATTCCACGTGTTTTAGTATCGGCCGAAGCCTGAAGCACGTTGTAACCCAGTTCGTTGCCTGCAAAGCGACGGCCGCTGCCTTTGAGCACGCGGTAAGCGTAGCGCGATGATGACGTACCAACGAAGGCATTAAGGTTGTGCCTCTCTTTTATCTGCGTATCATAACTCAGGGTGTTGTCCCACTGCCACTGTGTCTCTGCAAAACGCTGTTGAGTAGCATAATTATCACCACCATAATAACGTGCAGCTTCCTGTATGGTGTTAGGAATAAACTGATTCCAGCTCTGCTCCGCACGGTTGACAGCCAATGTAGAGCGCAGGTTCAGCCCCTTGAGCGGATTAATATTAACATAGCTAGACGACGTGAAGTGGTAACGCTCGCGGTCGGTCTGTATGTCCATTGAATTAAATGGATTGAAATTGTTGTTATTGTCGCCACTGTCGTGTACGCGCCAATAAGTAAAGAGATAATAAGGTTTGTAGCGCGTGGCATCGCTCATGTAAGGCGCATAATCGATGAGAGGATTCGACTTTTGCAGTGCATGGTTATACACCGCGCCACTGGGTATCTTGTCTTTCATATATGTATATGACGTGTTCGTACCAATCTTGAGCCACGGCTTGATAGAACTTTCGGCATTGACACGTCCATAATACTTGTCTTGCTCCGTACCCTTTACCACGCCGTCAAGACCACTATAGCCGAGACTGACATACAAGCTGCTACTATCGGAAGCCTTGGAGAAGCTCATACTATGGTTGTGCTCCATGCCGGTCTTCGTCACCTGCTTCAGCCAGTCGTAGCTCTTTCCGCTGCGATAGGTAGCCATCTCCTCTTCAGAGAAGATCGTTTTGGAACCCATAATTGTCTTATCCCTGTAGTCTTTCAGTTGTTCAGCCGATGCTTTCGGGTGGTTATAGGCATAACCATTCATGTAGGCTTCGGCACGCAGGTCGAAAGTCTGTTGCGCGGTCATCGTTTTGGGGCGGTGTCCCATTGTCGAGAACGACACCCAGCCATCGTATGTAACCTGCCCCGTCCCTCTCTTGGCTTTCTTCGTCGTGACAACAATCACACCATTGGCACCTCGCGAACCATAGAGAGCCGTGGCCGAAGCGTCCTTGAGCACCTCTATCGACTCAACATCGTTTACGTTGATGGCATTATAAAAGCCAAACTGATTGTCCATAACCAGACCGTCAACAACATAAATGGGTGACGATCCGGAATTGATGGTGTTGGTTCCACGAATCTTCAGCGAGCCGTCGTCGCTCGGCGTGACACCCTTAGTGACATAAAGACCTGCCACACGGCCTTGCAGTGCTTCGCTGATATTGGTGACAGGCTTCTCGGCAAGTACGTTGGCATCGACATGAGACACTGCACCCGTAAGATCGCTTTTCTTCATGAGCACACCCACCACGACCACACCGTCAAGTTGATTGTCATCGCTCTTCAGGATGATTCGCATTTTTCTTTGGGTGATGGCCTTCACTTCGCGGGTATTGTATCCAAGATACGACACCTCCAACGTTGCGCCTTGCTCTACGGTCAGTGCGAAATTGCCGTCAACGTCGGTTGGAGTACCGGCTGACGTGCCTTTCACTCGCACGGAAGCCCCGACAAGTGGTTCGGAACTTTCGTCCAAAACCTGGCCCACGACCTTCAGCTGTGCGAAAGTTACCTGTGCGCACAACCATATCAGAGCCGACAAACATAGTAGTCTTCTTTTCATTATTATCATATTAGTATTTAACAAGTTTGAGATCAGCCTTTTAAAAGGAATATACTTTTAGGTTTAGATCTTATCCGCACCTTGCAAAAACAATCCTTTTCATAAGGCAAAATTAAACATTATATTCTCCCAAAAATAAAAAAAATATAGCAGAAATTACTAAAATAACGCCAAAAAAGCCAAATATAAAGGTATAAGAAGCTTTTTTTAAAAGATCGTTTATAGAAGATATGACGCTCTGAAAGAACTGATTATAAAATATGTTGCTATTATCAAGCACAGACAATATATCCACTATGACTCATTACTTCAAGCAGATTGTGCTAATATTAATACCGCAAGTTGTGATTCGAGGTTATTCATTCTCTCTTTGAAAGTACCGATACATGATCTATTTTGTCAATCTTTTATCATGTTTTCGTCGCAAAAAAAATGATGCAAATAGCGTAATCATCGCCACCTTTTTCGCTATTTGGGGCTGAAAACGCCCCCATGACGGCATGATTTTTATGCTTTAATGGGTCATTGTTATGCTTTTATCACCCCAAAGCTATGCTTTTAGCGCGTCAAAGTTATGCTTTCGCAAGGCAAAAGGGCCACTATGAGCGGGTAAAAGCTATGCTTTGACGAGCCCGGAAGGGGCAAACCGCAGGACTAATTTAGATAAACGACTGATTATCAAACCAATACTAAAACTGCCGTAGAATCGCGTATTTCCGGCCGAAGTCTGATTATTTTGAAATAATGGCACTTTTTTCAGCCTTTTGTAAATTTATTTCAGCCCCACAGAGAGCACAAAATTATCTTCACGCTTTTTATAACAACTGCTGTTGCTGAGTGAATAAAAATAGACAAATCCCTATCTTTTGAGTGCATGAAGGCAAAAGGGCGATATTTGACGGGGCATGATTGCGCGCGAAAAACATAGGCGGAGCGTGATGAATACCCCGGAAATAATTGGCTGTTTCGTGATTACGGATTTTCGTTCTGCGCCAAACCGACATTCAAAACTGTCATTTTGGCACACAGTTTGGTATAGGAATAACCTTTGATAAGTTGAGAGTGTAGTTCGCAAAAAAAATATACAGATTTATCAATAAGACATATATCATTAAAAAAGGAGATTAAATATGACATTCGACAAGTTTACAATTAAAGCGCAAGAAGCCATACAAGAAGCGGTGAATATTGCGCAACAAGCCGGCCAGCAAAGCATAGAGTCTATTCATTTGCTTGCCGGAGTAATCAATAAAGGGAAAGATCTTACCAACTTTATGTTTCAAAAGCTTGGCATCAACAGCCATGCTATCGAAACCGCCGTACAGCAAGAGATTGCCCATTTACCGAAAGTGCAAGGAGGACAGCCCTACTTCAGCAACGACGCGAATACCATTCTGCAACACGCAATGGATTATTCCCAGAAGTTAGGCGATGAGTTTGTGAGCATCGAACCCATGCTTTTGGCCATTCTGAACAGCAATAGCGCCGCCGGACGGATACTGAAAGACGCGGGCATGACCGAGAAAGAGGCCATGAAGGCCATCCAAGAACTGCGTCAGGGACAGAAAGTACAAAGCCAAAGTGGCGACGAGAACTATCAGGCTTTGCAGAAATATGCCATCAATCTGATAGAACGGGCCCGACAGGGGAAGCTCGATCCGGTGATCGGACGCGACGATGAGATTCGCCGTGTGTTGCAGATTCTGAGCCGACGCACCAAGAACAACCCTATATTAATAGGTGAACCGGGAACCGGAAAGACGGCTATCGTAGAAGGATTGGCCCAGCGAATCGTCCGTGGCGACGTGCCGGAGAACTTGAAAAACAAGCAACTCTACTCGCTCGATATGGGCGCGCTCGTGGCAGGAGCCAAGTATAAGGGCGAATTTGAGGAGCGTCTCAAGGGCGTCATCAAGGAAGTGACCCACGCCGAGGGCAATATCATCCTCTTCATAGACGAAATTCACACGCTCGTAGGTGCCGGAGGAGGCGAAGGAGCAATGGATGCGGCCAACATATTGAAGCCTGCTTTGGCCCGGGGAGAGCTGCGGGCCATCGGCGCTACGACCCTGAATGAGTATCAAAAGTACTTTGAGAAGGACAAGGCGCTTGAGCGTCGCTTCCAGACGGTGATGGTTAATGAACCCGATGAGCTTGACGCCATCAGCATTCTTCGTGGTCTGAAAGAACGATACGAGAACCACCACAAGGTAAGAATACAGGATGACGCCTGCATCGCCGCCGTCAAATTGAGCGAACGCTATATTTCCGACCGCTTTCTACCCGACAAAGCCATCGACCTGATGGACGAAGCGGCGGCCAAACTGCGCATGGAACACGACTCCGTGCCCGAGGAATTGGACGACTTAGAACGTCAACTGAAGCAGAAAGAGATTGAACGCGAGGCCATCAAGCGGGAAAACGACACCGACAAACTGGCCCTTTTGGATCGTGAGATAGCCGAACTGAAAGAGAAAGCCAACGCTTTCAAGGCTAAATGGGAAAGCGAAAAGACGCTCGTCAACCGGATTCAGCAGGATAAACAACAGATAGAAAACCTCAAGTTTGAGGCTGAACGGGCCGAGCGGGAGGGCAACTACCAACGCGTTGCGGAGATTCGGTACGGAGAACTGACCCGACTGGCCGATGATATCAAAGCCATTCAGGCCCAACTGGCCTCAACCCAGCAGGGCGAACAGATGGTACGGGAGGAAGTAACGGCCGATGACATCGCCGAAGTGGTCAGCCGTTGGACGGGCATACCGGTCAACCGAATGCTGCAAAGCGAACGGGAGAAGTTGCTCCATTTAGAGGAAGAACTCCACAAACGGGTTGTCGGACAACAGGAAGCCATCACGGCCGTGAGCGACGCGGTAAGACGCAGCCGTGCCGGACTGCAGGATCCGAAGCGCCCGATTGCCTCTTTCATCTTCCTTGGAACGACCGGTGTCGGCAAGACAGAGCTGGCTAAGGCGCTGGCCGAATACCTTTTCAACGATGAAAACATGATGACGCGCATCGACATGAGCGAGTATCAGGAGAAATTCAGTGTCACCCGCCTCATCGGAGCGCCTCCCGGATACGTCGGTTACGATGAAGGTGGGCAGCTGACGGAAGCTGTCAGACGCAAACCATACAGCGTTGTGCTCTTCGATGAGATTGAAAAAGCCCATCCCGACGTGTTCAATACGTTGTTGCAGGTACTCGACGACGGACGACTGACCGACAACAAGGGACGGTTGGTGAACTTCAAGAACACCATCATCATCATGACGAGCAACGCCACACGCGAACAGCTTCGCCAGATCATGCGTCCGGAGTTCCTGAACCGCATCGACGACATCATCACTTTCAAACCATTGAGCAAAGAAGAGATTGCCCAAGTCGTGGAAATGCAGATGAGTCGTGTGAAGACAATGCTCGAACCGCAAGGCTACAACCTGCAATGGACACCACAGGCCATTGAAACGCTGGCCGAAGCAGGTTATGATCCGCAATTTGGCGCACGTCCCGTGAAGCGTGCTATTCAGGAGATGGTGCTCAACGATCTAAGCCGCAAGATTCTAAGTGAAGCGGTTTCGCGTGAGAAGCCTATCCTCATCGACGCTTCCGACACAGGTCTTGTATTCAGAAATTAAAGTTATCACCCTCTCTCAGAGGCCATATTTTGCAACATCAGCGTGCAAAATATGGCCTTTTTCATTCACTTTTCTGCACGGATTATTTGCCAATCAAGTTGTTATCACATCTCTATAACAACTAATTTATCTTAAAATTAAACTTATTTTCCACAGGAAATAGATTATCACAAACACTTTTATTACCTTTGCATCGTTTCCTTTGGAAATATAATAAAATAACTATTGTCAAACTAAAAGTATATAATATGAAAGAGTTAATAAAGAAACTGAACTATTTCAGTTTAATCCGCATCCTCATCGGAGCCGCAGGAGTAGTGTATGGAATTTACAACAACATTTTCATTCTCGTAATCTTAGGCATTTTCCTTGTAACAATGGCACTTTTGAATCCATCCTGCTGCTGTGGAAACAAATGCGCCATCAAAGACAAGAAAGGCGAAACGTCCTTTGAAAAGAACATCGACAAACCAGCAAAAGAAGGTTGAACAGGGCATGATTCCTACACGGACGCCCCCACTCCATTAACTTTTAATTCGCAAAAAGGATGAAGTATATTTATACATTCAAGGCTATCGCCCTGCTTACGGCACTTCTCACGGCCGAGGTTCATGCGCAAGAACCTTCTTATATATCCATGGATAAGGCGATATATCATGCCGAACAAAACAACAGTCATATCCAACAAGCCAAGATCGGCGAACTTATCAACAAGGCAGAATACCGCCAGACAGACGCGGTTTTCCTTCCTCAGGTTTCCTTGGGTTATACGGCCATGGCCACCAATAATCCTTTGAATGCCTTCGGTTTTCTACTTCAGCAAAGTCGGGTCACCGCAATGGACTTTGATCCGGCCAAACTCAACGACCCGGGAACAGCCCGCAATTTCAACGCCGGCATAGATGTCAAGGTGCCCTTGCTGAACGCTGACATGTGGTATCGTCGCAAAGGAGCCAAGATTATGGAGGATATTCCCAAGTATCAGACGCAATATACCAAGGAATATATAAGGTATGAGGTTCAGAAAGCCTATACCCAGCTGCAATTCGCCTATGCAAGTAAGGACATCTTAACCAAGACTCTCGCTGATGTCAAGGCCATTCAGCAAATGGTTGAAAACTTTTATAAGCAGGGATTGATTCAGAAAAGCGATGTACTGAATGCCGAAGTACAGGTGAATACTATTGAAAGCGCGTTGGCAAAAGCCACAAGCAATATATCCAACGCGTCAGAAGGACTTCAATTACTCATGGGAAACAAGCCGCAAACAGAGGGCACCGCACTGACAACCGACACCCTTCGACTGTTAGAGAAATATGAAACAGCCCCGGCTTTCTCGCCTTTCCGCTCGGACATCATGGCCATGCAACGTGGTCTGGATGCCACGAAAGTCATGGTGAAGTCATTGAAAATGAGCTATCTGCCACGCCTGAACGCCTTCGGCAGTTATCAATTCAACGACAAAAAGCTATTCCGGTTCCAATCAGACTCGTATATGATGGGACTCAATCTGAGCTGGGACGTCTTCACCGGCACTCAAACCAAACACAAGATACATGCCGCGAAATTGCAACAGGACAAACTGCAACTGCAATTACAGCAGCATATTGACAGAAGCAAGCTGGAAGTAGAGAAGAATAACCGCGATCTTGCCGATCTGTTATTTGAAATCAAGCAATACGAAGCAAGTGTCGCACAAGCCGGAGAAGCCCTGCGCATCATGAACAACCGCTATAAAGAAGGACTCGTCAACACGACTGAGCTCTTAATGTCACAGGCACAATTCTCAAAAACACAGCTTGAGAAAGCACAGGCTGTGATGAATTACAACATAACAAGATATTATCAGCAATTACTCACCGCAAAAAAATAGAATCATTTATGTCATCTTTCTTCAAATTTACATTGCCAGGACTTCTTGCCATCGGTCTTATGACGTCCTGTTCATCAGCAGAAAAGCCGAAAAGCGAAGAGCCTTCCGTATCTGTAAGCACCTATTCTCCCTCCGCAGAAAACAACCATAGTCTTTTCGTCAGTGGTATGGTATCCTCCAAACAGACCGCTTTTGTCAGCACACGGATGATGGGTTACATACACAGAATCTATGTAAAACAAGGTGACCACGTTGCCAAAGGACAGTTACTTGTAAGCATCAACAGCGAAGATCTCAAGGCCAAGCGCGCTCAGATACAAGCCATGATCGTCGAAGCTGAAGCTGCGGCCCGCAATGCCAACAAGGACTATGAACGCTATAAGAATCTGCATGCCCAGAAAAGCGTCTCCGACAAAGAGCTGGAAAACATGCAACTCAATCAAACGTCCGTTAATGCCAAACTCCAAATGGCTCGTCAGAGTTTGAAAGAAGTCAATTCGATGTTCAGTTACACAGATATTCGCGCCCCTTTCGCCGGAACGGTCACCCAAAAGATGATGGATGAAGGAAGCACAGCCTCACCCGGCATGCCCATTCTGGTCATTGAACAGACCGGCGACCTAAACATCAATGCGTCTGTACCTGAAGCAAACATTTCGCATCTCAAGGTTGGCATGCCCGTACAGATAGATATCAAATCGCAAGACCTGCAGTTTGTCGGCCACATCAGTGAGATCAGCCCTTCTGCAGAGACCACAGGCGGCCAGTATAGCGTGAAAATCAGATTACCACAAGAGGTCAAAAGCCGACTCAAAGCGGGCATGTATGCCGGCATTCAGATAGCCATGCCCACGAGTACGCAGCCGACAGAAGGCGTGTGGGTGGAAACTTCGTCCGTCATTCGCCGCGATCAACTCACCGGTGTTTATGTCGCTACGGCTGACAACAAGGCCGTATTGCGGTGGATTAGGCTGGGAAAAGTCCGGAACGGACGCATTGAAGTGCTTTCGGGGCTTGACGCTTCGGCTAAAGTAATCCGCAGTGCCGGCGTCAAACTATACAATGGGCGAAGCATCAAGATAACCAACTAAAGAACAACACTTATGAAACAAGGAATATCAGGCATGATAGCAGGGACCTTCATCAAGTCCAAACTCAGCATTTTGCTGATGGTGGCTTTCCTGTTGATGGGCGCCTTCAGCATATATCTCATTCCCAGTGAGGAAGAACCACAGATAGAAGTGCCGATGGCAGACATCATGGTCGGCTATCCGGGTGCTTCGCCCAAAGAGATAGAGCACAGTATCTCCGCTCCTTTGGAAAAAATCGTTTCCAACATCAAAGGAGTGGAAGACGTCTACTCCACGTCCATGGACGGAATGGCCATGCTCACCGTCCAATTCTATGTCGGCGAAGACGTAGAGCGGTCTCTCGTCAAGCTATATAATGAGCTGATGAAAAACATGGACCGCATGCCGCAGGGGGCAACCATGCCTTTGGTGAAATCACGGGCCATCGACGACGTCCCGGTATTAGCCTTCACGCTGTGGAGTGACAGCATCGGCAGCTTCCAACTTCGACAGTTGGCCGAAGTTGTAGCCAACGAAATCAAGAAAGTGCCCGATGTTGCCCACATAGACGTCATCGGAGGCAATCCGCGCGAGGTGAGTATCCGGCTCGATAAGGACAGAATGGCGGCGAGCAAGGTTGACATGAACGCCATCGCACAGGCACTTCAAGCCAACAACGTGCAGCTACAAAGCGGCAACATCATAAAAGGAAACCAAGCTTTCTCCACACAGGTGGGCAATTTCTTCTCGAATGTAGACGAAATCAGAAATATCATCGTCGGCACAAATAACAATCAGCCCGTGTATCTCCATCAAGTGGCTCAGGTAGAAGACGGCCCCAAGGAGACCGACAATTATCTTTCATTCGGTTACGGGGCCGGTCATACCGAGAAACAGAAAGCCAATCCGGGCGAACATCTGGCCGTTACCATCTCCATCGCTAAGAAGAAGGGGGGCGACGCCATGAAATTGGCAAAGGTTATAACCCATAAAGTGGAGCATTTGAAAAAAGATCTCATCACCGACAACGTACAAGTGGAAGTCATTCGTAATTACGGAGAGACCGCAGCACACAAAGTTTCGGAGCTTCTGTTGCACCTCTCCATGGCCATCCTCATCGTAACGCTCTTCGTGATGCTGGCCATGGGCTGGCGCGGTGGGCTGGTTGTATTCCTTTCCGTGCCCATCACGTTTGCGCTGACACTCTTCGCCTATTACTTTACAGGCTACACATTGAACCGAATTACACTTTTCGCGCTGGTCTTTGTCACCGGTATCGTGACCGACGACCCCATTATCATCGCGGAGAACATGTACAGACACTTCAAGCACAACAAGCTGCCACCGCTGCAAGCTGCCCTCTACGCAATTAACGAAGTTGGTAATCCCACAATTCTGGCCACCCTCACCGTCATCGCGGCTGTGCTTCCCATGGCTTTCGTATCAGGAATGATGGGGCCATACATGAGTCCTATGCCCATCGGCGCATCCATCGCGATGACCTTCTCCTTGGTACTGGCACTGACACTTACCCCCTATTTCGGTTTCCTCTTTCTGCAATACAAGGCCAAACGCAAGGCGGATGACAATGACGAAGTGACCGACAGACACGCCGAAAACGCACTTGAACAGAAACGAATCTACAAAATGTACCGTGCCATGACGGAACCTTTCTTGGAAAGTCGCAAGAAACGGTGGGCCTTCATGCTCGGTCTGACCATCGTATTGCTGGCTTCCGTATCGCTGTTCTTCACCAAATCCGTGTCGGTTAAAATGCTTCCGTTCGACAACAAGAACGAAGTTCAGGTCATTCTCGACATGCCCGAGGGCACAACACTGGAGCGAACGAATGCCGTTGCGCAGGAACTGGCTATGCAAATAGCCCAAAATGAAATGGTAACCGACTACCAAATCTATTCAGGAATGGCCTCTCCCATCAGCTTCAACGGCTTGGTGCGTCACTACGACATGCGCCGTGGCGACCACGTAGCCGACATTCAGGTGAATCTGCTGGACAAAAGTCAACGCAGCATTCAGAGCCACGATATCGCCAAGGCCATGCGCCCGGCGTTACAAAGCATCGGCAAACGCTATGGAGCCAACGTCAAAGTGGTGGAAGTGCCGCCCGGACCGCCCGTTATGTCTACCATTGTGGCCGAAATCTACGGCCCCGACTATGATACCCAAATAGATGTGGCACGGCAAGTGAAGTCTATACTGCATCAGACAGACAATGTGGTTGACGTAGACTGGATGGTGGAAGACGACCAGAAGGAGTTCCGCTTCGTCGTAGACAAGGACAAAGCCATGAAACAGGGCATAGCCGAGGCACAGATAGCACAAATTATCCGCGGGGCGCTATCGGGTGTTCAGGTGGGCGTGCTCCACCAGCCGGCGGTTGTTAACCAAGTGGGCGTCACCCTGAAACTTTCTGAATCGGACAAGACCAGTGTCGAAGACGTATTAAGTACAAACGTCGTCAACGCACGTGGTCAATCGGTGCCTATCAGCAGCCTTGTCGCGGTGGAAGAGACCACGAAAGAGAAAAGTATCTCGCGCAAGAACCAGAAGCGTGTGGTTTACGTGACGGCAGAAGTTGCGGGCAATCTGGAAAGTCCCGTCTATCCGATACTGGACATTTCCGACAAGCTGAAGAGTATAAAGTTGCCCAATGGCTACCACATCAGCGAGGAATTCAAGCAACAACCCGAACTGGAAGACGACTATTCACTGAAATGGGACGGCGAATGGAAAATCACATACGAAGTGTTCCGCGATCTCGGACTTGCTTTCCTCTTTGTCATCATCATCATCTACATGCTGCTTGTCGGCTGGTTCCAGAGCTTCCTCACGCCACTGGTGCAGCTAACCGTCATCCCCTTATCGCTCATCGGCATTGCGCTCGGCCATTTAGTGCTCGGCGCCTACTTCACGGCCACATCGATGATAGGCTTTATTGCGCTGGCAGGTATTATGGTGCGCAATTCCATCTTGCTCATCGACTTCATCGACATACGACTCAATGAGGGCATACCGCTCAAGCAGGCCATCATCGAGTCGGGAGCCATCCGCACCACCCCCATCATACTGACGGCCGGCGGTGTACTTCTGGGTGCCATCGTCATCCTCTTCGACCCCATTTTCCAAGGACTGGCCATCGCCTTAATGGGCGGAACGCTTACTTCCACGGTATTGACACTGGTCGTAGTGCCGCTGTTGTATTACAAAATGCTCAAAAATAAAGTAAAATAGTATGAAACTTATCATTGTATTAAGCCTTGTCGATTTCAGGGAAAGCGTTATCAAACTGCTCCATGACGCGGGAGTCAAGCGCTTCAGCACGGCAGACATCACCGGATACAAAGACAGGAAAACGGCAGACGGCCTAAACTGGTTTTCGTCTCGCCTGCTACGAGTCAAGAGCAACTCGCTGGTATTCTTCAGTTTTGCCGAGGAACAAGCCGCAGAAGAGGTTATCAGCCAAGTGAATCTCCTCAACAAGAGCACGGAAGACAATTTCCCTATCCACGCGTTTATTATGGATGTGGAGAAGTTCTCCGCGCTTAGTTGACACAACACACGCTCCGTGATGAAGCCACGGGCCTGCATCACAAGCATAACACTACGGAACATGATCGTTCAAGCAGCAAACATGGACAAACAGAAACCACATAAATTCAACCCATCCATGCAATCTTGACTGGTCATGTTCCGAATTGTATTCTGCCACAGGAATACTTTCTCGGCCTATCGGCTTGCGGCCTATAAACCAATCCGCTGCACATGAAAACATGTTTATAGACGTTTTTTTCATCAGAAGTTGGTTTAAATCAAAGCGAAGTCACTACTTTTGCAAACAATAAATTATGAATAAACAAAGAGATTACTATGGACAATAGCTGTATCTGTCAAATCAGGAATATTTATAAAGCGATTATCAGGTTTGAAAACGAGCTGGACAAGCAGTTCGGTCTCAACATCAACGAGGGCATGTTGCTTTGCTTGCTCCAAGACGCCGAGCCCATGTTGGCCAAGGATATTGCCGATAAGATGAACTTAACGAAGTCCAACACGTCCAAAGTTATCGCATCGCTTGAGAAAAGACAGTATATAGAAAGACAAGGCAGCGATCAGGATTACCGCTACAGATACTTCAGAATTACGGAAGAAGGACTGCGCATTCTGGACCAAATTCATAGTGACAAGGTGTGCATACCCGAAGATTTGTGCCAGTATATTTCAAAACCATAACTCTTTTTTGTCAAATTCTGTTCACTAAAAAAGAGCCTTCCAAAAATCGCCATCCAGCAAACGAAAACACCCAAACAAGGCCGATGGACGCATAAAAACAGCTTGTTATGCGCCAAAAGCATTGCTTTGACCTTGCAAAAGCTATGCTTTTAGCACCTAAAAGCATAGCTTTTACATCGTCAGAGTGGCCTTTTTACGGCCTAAAAGCATAGAAAAAGGCCCACAAAAAGCCGAAAACAAGCTACCCAATCACGCAATCCATTGTTTATCAGACAATTACAAACTACGCCAGAATTCGCATATTCGGCGGCAAAAACTTTTTGATGACAAATAAACCAACCAGCAGAAGGCATTTGTAAAATGTTTTCTGAACGATCCGAAGTTTTTCTTTCCCCTGGCCGTCCTTTAATTTCAAGCAGCCATTCTTCCGTATTTTTCAAGATTCCTTTACCTTTGCACCCATGATGCATTTCATTGATCTGACGCTGTTGGCTATTGCTTTAGCCATGGACTGCTTCACGGTGTCCATCATCAGCGGCGTTATGCTGCGTCGTCGGCTGTGGCCCACGATTCTCCGCATGTCGTTCCTGTTCGGCTTTTTCCAAGCGCTCATGCCGCTGTTGGGCTGGTTGGGCACGACCCGATTCAGCCACTACATCGAAGCCTACGACCATTGGATAGCCTTCGGCTTGCTGGCTTTTCTGGGCGGACGCATGATTCGCGACTCGTTTTTGCCCGAAGAAGCAAAGACTTTCGACCCTATTGGACTTCGATCGCAACTCGTTTTGGCCATCGCCACCAGCATTGATGCCCTGGCCATCGGCATAACTTTCGCCTTTACGGGCTATCGAACAATCACTGATCTGACGCTTCCACTGATCATTATCGGACTGGCGTCGCTGCTATTCAGCATCACCGGCAATCTGCTCGGCATACGGTTTGGCAAACGGATCTGCCGTTGCGTCAGACCCGAACTTATCGGCGGCCTCATTCTTGTAGCCATTGGCTTCAAGGTTTTGGTCAGCCATCTGTGCCCATAAACTAAATAAAAAACGCGATTGCAGGCATAGCTTTCGATTCAAGGGCACTTGACACCCGTCAAGAAAATAGCATATTTTCGGAAATATTGCCCTTCGGAATCTTCAATATCTGTTTTCTTCTCCCTATCTTTGCCCAAGATTTCGTGAGAAATCATTAGAATAATCAGCCCCGAAGAGTGGGTCTGTAATAAGGATAACAATTAAAGGGCACTGCCTGACAGTGCCGATAGGAGATTAAAGAAATGGAAAAATTAACACAAAATGTAAAGAATGGATTGAGAAAAATTGCCGCGTCTTACGTAAAAGCAATGACATTATACGGTGAAGCCTTTCTCGCGATGAAGGGTATCGCTTAAAAAAGCAACCCGTCGATTAAAGAAATAACTTATAAAAAAAATAGTCCCTCCACGGCTTTGAGCCATGGAGGGATTTTTATTGAACAGAAGTTGTCGCCCGACAATTATGCTTCGGTCTTCTTGGTCTGCCGTATAAAGAAGAGGATGAGGCAGACGTAGGCGATGAGTGAGCATATTTCTGACAGCGGATTGGCCAGCCAACTCTCGCTGATAGGATTGAAACCGCCGAAACGCAACAATGCGCTGACCACGCCCATAAGGGCTCCGCCGGCTATGAAACCACTGGCAATGAGGGTTCCCTTTTCGCCACGGGCCTGATTCAAGCTCTGGTTCTTGCTGCGTGTTGTCACAAACCAGTTGAGCGCTCCGCCCACAAGGATGGGCACGTTGAGCTGCAATGGGATGAACATACCTAAAGCGAAGGCCAGTGCCGGAATCTTGCAGAACGTCAGAACGATAGCGATGAGGGCGCCAATGCCGTATAACACCCAAGGCGCGCCGGCTCCGTTCATCATCGGTTCGATAACGGCCGCCATGGCATTGGCCTGCGGCGCAACGAGATGACCGGTCTGATTGGGATCAAAACCATAGGTATCGTTGAGCAACATCATCACGCCACCCACCGTAGCGGCACTAACCAACGTGCCCAAAAACTTCCATGTCTCCTGCTTTTTGGGCGTAGTGCCAAGCCAGTAGCCTATCTTCAGGTCTGTAACAAAACTGCCGGCCATACTCAATGCGGTGCAGACAACGCCGCCCATAATCAGCGCGGCCACCATGCCACCGGCTCCATTGAGTCCTACGGCTACCATAACGACGCTGGCCAAGATAAGTGTCATTAGCGTCATTCCCGACACAGGATTGCTTCCTACGATGGCTATGGCGTTGGCGGCAACGGTCGTAAAGAGGAAAGCGATAATCGCTACCAACAGAATAGCTACGATGGCATAAAGCAGGTTGTGCATCACGCCGAGCCAGAAGAATACGAACGTAACGGCAATGGCCACTAACGAACCGATGGCTATAATCTTAAACGAAATGTCGCGCTGCGTGCGGGCCACGTCAACGCAGTCTATACTCTTGCCCCCCATTTCCTTTGCGGCCAGTCCGACGGCACTTCGGATAATGCCCCAGCTCTTGATGATACCGATAATACCGGCCATGGCAATGCCTCCAATGCCGATACTCTTGCCGTAAGTAGCAAAAATCTGTTCGGGCGTCATGGCACCGACAGCCGTCGTCACGGTCGTTCCACCGATATTAAGGACGGTATCGGGAAAGAGTAAGGCCATACCGGGCACAATAAGCCACCACACGGCAACCGATCCCATGCAGATAATGAAGGCGTATTTCAGACCAATGATATAGCCCAAGCCCAACACGGCGGCACCCGTATTGACCTTGAACACCAGCTTGGCATGGTCGGCCAACTGCTGTCCGAAGCCCACCACGCGGGTCGTAAAGTTCTCATTCCACCACCCGAAGGTTGCTACGATGAAGTCGTAAAGGCCACCTACGAGTCCGGAAATGAGCAAAGGCTTGGCTTGATTGCCACCTTTAGCACCCGAAACGAGCACCTGTGTCGTGGCCGTAGCTTCGGGGAAAGGATATTTGCCGTGCATGTCGCTGACGAAATACTTGCGGAATGGAATCAAGAAAAGAATGCCAATGATACCACCAAGGGCCGAACTGAGAAATATTTTAAAGAACGAAGCCGTCATGTCGGGGTACTTTGCCTGCAGAATATAGATAGCGGGAAGCGTGAAAATAGCACCGGCTACCACGGCTCCAGAGCAGGCACCGATACTCTGGATAATGACATTCTCGCCTAAAGCCTTAGAGCGTTTGGCGGCCGTAGACGCTCCAACGGCAATAATGGCGATAGGGATGGCGGCCTCAAAGACCTGTCCCACCTTCAAACCAAGGTAGGCCGCGGCCGCAGAAAACAACACGGCCATGACGATTCCCCACGATACTGACCAGAAGTTTACCTCCGGATAAACCTGCTGAGGTGACATGATGGGTTCATACTGCTCACCACTTTTCAACTCCCGAAAGGCATTTTCCGGCAATTGAATTGATTCTTTTTCATGTTTTTCCATAATAATTTTTTACAAGTTTCATTGCAAAGTTAAAGTAATTGAATAGAAAAGCAAAATAATTATTGTATATTTGCCTCACACTTAGCTATTTCGCTCATGAAAAGAATTATTGCAATCTTCTTTCTATTACTTATTACCGAAACCTTGTTTTGTATACCGGCCAAGAACAACCAATGGCAAACACTCACGCTATCGGATGGCAAAACGGTTCGCGCCAAGCTTGTAGGAGACGAATGTCTACATTATTATATAGATGAAGCAGGAAACAAATATACAGCCGATGGTGACTATTTCGTTTTGTTGAATCCGAACGATGAACACCGCCTCATGACCCGCGCACACGACAGAACCCAGCAAAGAATGAAGCGGCTGAAAAGCAACCGCCGACAACAAGCCTACGAAGGCAAGAAGCGAGGACTCATCCTTTTAGTCAATTTCAAAGATGTCAGCTTCAAGCAAACCCACACGTTGGAGGTGTTCAAGAGACAAGTCAACGAAGAAAACTATCAGAATGGAGCGGCGATAGGTAGTGTGCATGATTACTTTATGGCCCAGAGTAACGGACGATTCGACCTAACGTTTGATGTAAAAGGTGTATACAACCTAAGCCATAATCGGGCTTACTACGGCGGCAACGTCAAGATAGACGGACAAGACACCGACCAGCGACCGGGAGAGATGATTGCGGAAGCGTGTAAACTGGCAGCCAATGACGTAAACTACAAAGACTACGACTGGGATGGAGATGGCGAAGTAGATCAAGTTTATATCATTTATCCCGGTAAAGGTGAAGCAGACGGCGGCGAAAGCGAAACGATCTGGCCACACGAATGGAATCTATGGAGTTCGGATTATGGACGAAAGCTGACGCTCGGCGGCAGTGTCATCAACACTTATGCCTGTGGCCCCGAGTTGAATGGTAAAGCGGAATTGTGCGGAATAGGCACTATCTGTCATGAATTCAGCCACTGCCTGGGACTACCAGACTTTTATGACACAACAAGCATGGGCGTGGCAGACATGGGAACATGGTCGGTGATGAGCGTAGGCTGCTTTGGCGGCAACGGACACCGGCCTTCGGGATTCACCGCATATGAGAAATGGATGTGTGGCTGGCAAGATCCAACCCCCTTGCTGAACGACACAACCATCACACGTATGAAGCCAATGGACAGTTATGGTGAAACTTTTATCATCAGAAACGAAGGTTATTCCAACGAGTTTTACTTGCTGGAAAACCGTCAGCAGCAAGGATGGGACGCTGATTTGCCGGGCAACGGCCTCATGATAACGCATGTAGACTATGACGAAAAAGTCTGGAAAGACAACAGCATCAATACAGACAAGCTACACCCACGTTGTACTCTCATCACCGCAGATGGGAAAAAGCCAAGTAATGGACACAAGTCTATTGGAGGAAACGCCCACAATCTTTATCCATTTAATGAAATTAATGAACTGACCGAGACGTCAACACCTGCGGCAAAGCTCTACCATTCCAATGCCGATGGTTCACTATTCATGCGCAAAGATATTGTTGGGATAACTCAAGAGAGCGACTCTACCATTACATTCCGAATCAAAGTACACGATATGAAAGCACCGGCAGAAAATGATACGCTTTTTTATGAGTCGTTCAAAGACTGCCAAGGAACAGGCGGAAATGACGGAAAATTCCAAGGACATATTGCTTCGGGCAAAGTGTATACGGATCATCCCGGGTGGGTTTACAATACAGGAGGAGCCGGAAAAGAATGCATGAAAGTAGGTAATAGTTCCCAATCAGGGCAACTCACTTCGCCGAAGATAACCTTCAATGGCGAATATGTATTATATGTAAGGTTAGCCGGATGGGTAAAAGATGGCAAAACCGTTGACATATACTTAGATGATAAGAATATAGATATTGCCAAAGGTATTAGCAGTGAGCATTTTACAACATATAGTTTTCCTTTCACTGCGTATGGAAGCCACACTTTAACATTTATAGGTGGCAAACGTTTCTTTATTGACGACGTGTGTATTGTAAAGAAAAAAGCTGCAACGGCTATACCCGTTTTCCACCAAAACGACCCAAAGACGACTCCACGCATTTATGATTTACGAGGCATTTATCGCGGTTCATCCATCGACAAGCTACCCGCAGGAATCTATATCATAAATGGAAGAAAGATTAAGAAATAGCAAAACACGCAAGTTAAAGTTTTTGAATTAACAAAATCATTTGCCAACTTTTATTAAAAATACTTGACATGCATTTGTTTAATGAGTATCTTTGCACGCCTTTATAAATAAGGTATATACGTTATGACACTCCATTTTTATCAAAGTTGACAACAAACTTTCACTTTCAGGATGATAACTTTGGTAAGAATAAAAGAAACTGGTAAAAAGAATGAGACAACTAAAGATTCAGAAGAGTATTACAAACCGCTCCAGCGAGGCCTTAGATAAGTATCTTGTTGAGATTGGTCGTGCCCCACTTATCTCTATTGACGAAGAGATTGAGCTGGCACAAAAAATCAAAAAGGGCGGCCGCGAAGGTGAACGTGCCAAGGAAAAACTGGTAACAGCCAACTTGAGATTCGTGGTTTCTGTTGCCAAACAATACCAACACCAAGGCCTTTCGCTCACCGATCTAATTGACGAAGGTAATATCGGATTGGTAAAAGCGGCAGAGAAGTTTGATGAAACTCGTGGATTCAAATTCATTTCGTATGCCGTTTGGTGGATTCGCCAAAGCATTCTCCAAGCAATCGCTGAACAAAGCCGCATCGTAAGACTACCTCTGAATCAGGTTGGTTCGCTCAATAAAATCAATCGGGAAATCAATAAGTTTGAACAAGAGTTCCAACGCAAGCCTTCTTTGACTGAGCTTTCTCACGCAACGAATATCGAAGAGGAAAAGATAGACCAAAGTTTGATGGCCGATAGTCACCATGTGAGCATTGACGCACCATTCCAAGACGGTGAAGACAACAGCATGGTAGACATTATGGCTTCGGGCGATGATACGCGAACAGATAAGCAGGTCGACCATGAATCAATGGCTTTAGAACTTGAAAGCGTATTAAAGAAGGTTCTGAAGGATCGAGAAATTACCATCATCCGCGAGTGTTTCGGAATTAGTTGTCATGAAAAAGGGCTTGAAGAAATTGGCGATCAGTTAGGACTTACTCGTGAACGCGTACGCCAAATTCGTGAAAAGAGCATTGCAAAGCTTCGCGATAGTGGCTACTCTCGCATCCTTATGAAATACTTAGGCTAAAATCAGTTTTTTGAAAACATAGTACTCCCCCACTGAAAATTATCGTTACTATCATTGATCGTTATATTACCGATAATCAGTGGGGGCTAATTATATACTATCTTGAATACACGCACGAGTGTAGATAGGCAGACTGATATAAAAAGTTGTTCGCTTTGTCACTTCACAATCAACGGAAATCTTTTCGCCTATTGTTTTTATTACCAGCCTAACGAAGGCAAGCCCTACTCCTTTTTCTATATTATGCACATATTCTTTGTCATGACAGAATAGTTCAAAGATATAAAAGCACCTCTTTGGATATACCAATATTAGTTTCTGACACACCAATGAAACCTTTGGGAAATATAGAAAGGATTGAGATAAAGTTCATTTAACTCCCCCAAAAGCATAACTACTGCATGAAAATCGTAGCTCAATTCTTTTTCACCCAAATCTTTTTACCCTCTTAACTTTAGGGATTTTACCTGCTAACGTAGGGATTTTTCCTTATAGTTATCGAAAATATGCGCTAAATTAGCGGCATAAACTCAAAATAAAAGCATTATGAAAAGAACACTATGGCAATTTATCCTGATTCTCGCCGTCATGCTGATGGCTTTCAATATGAACATGATGGCTGGCAAAAGAATCGTGGAACGGGGAATGAGCAAGCAGGAAGTCATTAACATTTTAGGCAAACCTCAGAGCACAAGTTTCAACCAACATGGCGAACAATGGGAGTATGTGAAAATAGGAATCATCAATTACGACCGCCGCATTGTTGTTTATTTCGACAATAATAACAGGGTAGTAAGCTATCGCGAAATCGTGCTGCCCCCCGGCAACAACTCTAACCAGCAGGCCATACCCGTACCCATGCCGCCCTACGACGACTATCCCGACATGGAACGCCCATATCCCGGCTACCGCAACAGAATATACCCCCTGTCAGACGATGAATTTTCAATTGTCTATAAACGAATGAAGGAAGCCACCTTTGACGATAATAAGATGGCACTGATAGACGTGGCGACGCTGGGTTGCTACTTTACATGTGCCCAATGCGCCAAACTGATCAACATGTTTTCGTTTTCCGACAAGCAGCTGAGAGCCTTAAAGATGATGGCTCCGCGCATCGTCGACCCTCAAAACGGATATACGATTTATCAGGTTTTCAAATTCAGTAGCGATAAAGACGAAGCCGCACGCATTCTGCAACGGAGCTATTATTAAATCAGACCGCTCATCTGTCCTACCGCCGGGGCAGATGGGCGTATGCTTTCACTTCATCCACGAAGAACCAAGCGGGATATCCCACGCCGTAATGCCACGACGGACACATGCCTAAACCGGTTACACGCACCTTGATGTAACGGGCTTTCACAGGCTCTTTTTCGGTTGCCGTGGCATCGACAAACTTGATTTTCGAATCTCGATCCTCGGGAAAATCAATCTGTTTCCCAAACTCCTTAAAGTTCTTACCATCCGTCGAAACCTCGTATTTCACGCTCTTGGGCAGCAAAACCCATGCCCCCAACTGGTGCAGATAGTCGCTGGTGATAGTCCACAGGCTTGTTTCGCGCCCGAGATCCAAGGTAAACTCTGCGTCTTTTCCTTCCCAACCGACCCATCCTTCCACGTAGCTGGTGCCGCCATAGAGGCCATCCGTCAGTGCCTTCGCGGCAATAGGCCGATAGCGTTCGGCCGGTGGAAGGCGGTAAATGACGGTTGCGTTTTTGGCCAGATTGTCGTCATCAGCCTTCGGAAGGAAGCGTTGTTCATATAGGGCACAGTATTCCGCAGGGTGATTGTTACGCTCATTGAGTGTCGGTATTTCATATTCGGCACAGCGTTGACGAAAAGTTTCCAGCAATTTTCTTACTGCCTCCACATCGGTTATGGCTTCCGTGCGGGCTATCTCTAAAGTGGCGTATTGCAAGGGCAGCCTGCTGACGCGCACACGGTCGAGTTTCGGTCGGTCATTCCGCACGGTTTGCTCGGCCTTGTCGAAGCATTCGTTGTAGGCTTTGCGCAGGTTGGCGTTGAGCATGCCGTTCTTGTGCGTAATCGGAGAGTCGTAAATCCACAGCGGTGTGCCCGAAGCCAAAAGCGCCCCCTGCAACATCTTCTGATAATCATAGAGATATTTGCCCGCGGCACCATAGTAACCGGCCATGAAACGCTTCATCAGACTGTCCGCGTCTTGGTCAGGATTCCACATCAAATTAGCGATCATATAGGCGCGAAGCTCCGCGAAATCGGTTCCTTTCGACCCGTTCACCTGCTCAAAGAGCATATTGGCGTGGTGCTTCTTGAAGATCTGGATGTTCTTCTGCAGAATATGCAGGTTGGGAAAAGGTGCCACCACGTTGTCAAAATTGATTCCATAATCCCATATAAAAAGGTTTTTGGAAATGCGGCTCCAGCCTTCCAACGCTTTCATAAACTGCTGACCGCTCTCATTATCGGTCAGTGGCACCTCGCGCCTGCAATCGATATCGCACAGCATGATGTTGACATTGGGCAACGGCTTCACGTGCTTGGGCGGCATCATGGTGAACAGATAGGCCAGCGTAGAGAACTCCTTGTCGGGATAACGCTTAGCCAGTTTGTTCAGAAAGCGGATGTAATTGCCCGAAAGTGCACCTTCTTCGATGTCCACGGCAGTGCATTTATCGCAATGGCAGTTGGTGTTGTTTCCATCGTTCTGACTGATTGAAATCATCTTCAGCCCGGGATTGGCGGCAAAGATGGTATCGAGCCGATGGCAAACTTCCTCAAACAATGCCTCATTGGTCAGGCACCACTGGCTGTGTTCGCCCGGTCTACGCTCGCCATTGATAAACGAATACCACTCGGGATGACGCTTACCGTAGGCCTTCGCCGGCAATATCCGATTGAAAGTGTGCACCCATAGGCCACCGACAAACATCTCTTTCGGTTCTTCCAAGCCAAACCAAAGTCGGTACATTTCATCATCGTTGCCGTAACTCCGCGTTTGTCGATAGCGAAAGGCTGGCGTTTCCGTCCATCCGGCTATCCGCGGCACAATCATCGTAGCCTTCTGGGGAGCGCACCAGACATTTTGCGTGAAATAGTCGCAGCCAAAATAGCGCCTCAACAGGTGAGCGACGCCCATCACCGTGCCCTTGTCACCACCGCTTCTGATACGAAGGGCGTTGACATCGCAAGTAATTTCAAAGCCGTCTTCGCCCGCCTTGTCGGTCTTTCCACCCAAAATTACGTCTCCGTGCCTCGGCAGCACGCCGCTCACCACAGGCAACCGGTCGTTGCCCATGCGATGAATGAAGGTGTTGAGCAGGCGTGCGGCCTGACGAGTGGCCTGTGTGGTGTCGGCCAAAACAATCCGGGCTTTGGCTTTATGCCTTACGGTGAGCGTCACCCGTGCCTTTACGCAAAGGCCGAACAGGCTCAATAAAAAAAGGATGAATAGTTTTCTGAGTTTCATGATCAAGGAAAAATAAAAGTGAAACGAATAAGTTTATCCACTTATTGATAAGACAAATATATAGCTTTTCGACTATAACTCATTGGCTTTAACCACCTTTAACGCCACAAAGGATTCATAATAACCTGACCATCTTATCTTTGTAACACCAAAAAATCATTACATGAAACATTTATTCAACTTACTTTTATTCGCTTTTATTCCTGTTGCTACATGGGCACAAAGTGGTTCTCCGGCAGAGCCCGTAACCTATATAGGCGGCGAAATCTGCAATCCCAGACTCCACGAAGGCGGTTTTCGCTATGCCATCGGCACAGAAAACATCCAAGTGATGCGCGCCAACAAAACGCATCCCGATATTGCCGACGGCTTCGGGTGGACATATAACCACGCGCCCAACATGACTTACTGGAACGGTAAGTTCTATCTGGAATATCTGTCGAACCCTAAAGACGAGCATGAACCGCCCGGACATACACTCGTTGTCACCTCTACGGACGGTCGTCATTGGGGAAAGCCCGTCGTGGCATTCCCCGAATACAAGGCACCGCAGGGTGTCGGTTTCCCCAAACCTTATTATGGATACATCATGCACCAGCGCATGGGCTTTTATCATGCGCCTAATGGCAAACTGCTCATTGTGGGCTTCTATGGTCACAGCTACGACCCGTTCAAGGAAGGGGGTATCGGTCGCGTGGCCAGAGAAGTGAAGAAAGACGGCACGATGGGCCCCATTTATTTCATTCGCTACTCTTCGCACACGCAGTGGAACGCTTCCAACACGGCTTTCCCTTTCTTTACTTCGTCCAAGGACAAGGCTTTCAAGGCTGCCTGCCAGGCTTTGCTTGACGACAAACTCAAGACTTTGCAATGGATTGACGAAGATCGCGGCCTTGATGGTTTCTATACGCTGAAGGATTCGATTAATCAGGTGCAGGCCACCTCTTACTACCACCGGCGCGACGGAAAGGTTGTGGCCCTGTGGAAATGGTCGTATGCAGCCTTGTCAGACGACGAAGGACAGAGTTGGTCGACACCGCTGAGGATACCATCACTCATCATGGCGGGTGGCAAACAATGGGGACAGCGTACCCATGACGGGCGTTTTGCGCTCTGTTTCAACCCGATAGAAACGCAACCCTACCGCTATCCGCTTATTACAATGACCGGCAAAGACGGCATTGTCTATGATTCTATCGGCGTGGTGCACGGCGAAGTGCCGCCACGGCGGTTCATGGGGGCAAACAAAGACTTCGGCCCATGCTATGTTCGCGGCATCACCGAGGGTGAACAGCAACCGTCGGACAGTAACATGTGGATCTGCTACAGCGTCAACAAAGAGGATATATGGGTCAGTCGAGTACAACTGCCCGTCCGAACAATATGGAATGGCCCCGTCAATGACACCTTCGATGACATTCATCCCGGTGCTTCCATCACCAACTGGAATATCTATAGCCCGGCATGGTGCCCGGTTTCCATCAACGAAAATCACCAAATGCACCTCACGGACAGCGATCGTTACGACTACGCAAGAGCCATCCGTGTGTTTGAAAACACAAAGAAGGTGAACATTCATTTTGACCTGAAAGTGGAAAAGGAAAACGACGACCCATTTGAAATTGACGTTACCGATCGTCATGGTGAACGAGTTGCCTGCCTGAGACTCCACCATGGTATCATCACTCTCAATCACCAACCCTGCGGCAGCTATCAAACAGACCAGTGGCTACAAGTGGAACTCGCAATCAATGGTAACCAAGTATCCTACGGAAATATAACGACTACAGCATTGCACATCGTCAAAGGTATAGAAAGACTGAGTTTTAGAACGGGCGAATATCGCTGTCTGCCCGACCGCCATACGCCCAACCAAGAGCCATACCCACCGCTCTCAGGCTGCGACGAGCCTATTCAGACAGCCTCATATCTGATTGACAACGTGGTCATCAAGTAAGAAGCCAGTAGCAAAAACAAAATAACAAAGGCACTACCAAGCGGCAGTGCCTTTGTCGTATATATACTTTTATAAACCAATTACATAGATAGGATGTCCTCATTGCTCAACTCCACCACACGCCCTTGGCGCAATGACTCGCCCACAAGAATAGCTCGCTGATTGGATGAGCCACGGAAAAGCAGGTCGGGATCACGCAGGGCCATGACGAAAGGGCCGTCCATCAGCACGTCGATGTGCTCCAGCAATACCCGCTGTTCAGCGTTCTTCACGAGTTGTTCAAACCGATAGCCCGTAAAACACCAGATATTCTTCTTGCTTTCACGCCGAATGGCTTTGGCCAAGTCCAGAAATCCCTCGGGCTGAAACATCGGATCGCCGCCCGTAAAGGTGACATTGGCAAACGGATCGCTCAGAATTTCATCCATGATTTCGTCCGTTGACATCCAATGTCCGGCCTCAATTGCCCACGACTGTGGGTTATGACAGCCCGCACAAGCATTGGGACAGCCCGCACCATAGATGGAAGTGCGGAATCCGGGACCATCGACCATCGTGTCGTGAACAATGTCGAGAATGCTGATCATGCCTCCTTCGCTATTGGACCTCAAGCGTATCGACGTGTATCACACGATCGTTGAGTTCGGAGAGCTTCGCGTTGTTCCAGCGATCGGTAGTTCCCACAAGATAACCGGTGATGCGTTGCAGTTTATCGATGTGCTGACCGCCGCATTTCGGACATGTTTCCATTTCGACATCGGCATTCTCATAGCAGCAATCCATGCAGCGGTTGCGGTTGTGATTGACCGATCCATAGCCCATATTATACTTATCCATCATGTCTACCACGTTCATAATGACCTGCGGATTATGCGTCGCGTCGCCGTCAATCTCCACGTAGAAGATGTGACCACCCAACGTCAGCTGGTGATAAGGGGCCTCAACCTGAGCCTTATGCAGTGCCGAGCACTTGTAATAGACAGGCACATGGTTGGAATTGGTGTAATAATCACGGTCTGTTATCCCCGGAAGGATACCGAATTGCTTACGGTCTTTCTTGGTGAACTTGCCCGAAAGGCCCTCTGCCGGCGTTGCCAATACCGAATAGTTATGCTGATAACGCTCCGAGAAATCCTTCACCCGGTCGCGCATATAGGTAACAATCTTCACGCCCAGCTGCTGCGCGTCCTCGCTCTCGCCGTGGTGTTGGCCCGTCAGAGCCTTAAGACACTCGGCCAAACCGATGAAACCGATTCCTAATGTGCCCTGATTGATAACACTTTCGACAAGGTCTTGACCGGCCAGCTTTTGACTTCCAATCCACAACTTCGACATCAATAGCGGGAATTGCTTGGCAAATGCCGTCTTCTGGAACTGGAAACGCTCGTCCAACTGGCGCGCCGTTACCTCCAGCAAATGGTCGAGTTTGGCAAAGAATTTATCGATACGCTGCTGCCGGTCTTCCACATCCATGCACTCAATGGCCAGTCTCACGATATTAATAGTCGAGAAACTCAAGTTGCCACGGCCGACAGACGTCTTCTCACCAAAGCGGTTTTCAAAGACGCGCGTACGGCAACCCATCGTTGCCACTTCGTTCAAGTAGCGCTTCGGATCATCGGCGCGCCAAGCATCGCTTTGGTTAAACGTCGCGTCAAGGTTGAGAAAGTTCGGGAAAAAGCGACGAGCCGTCACCTTGCACGCCAATTGGTACAGGTCATAGTTACGGTCTTGCGGCTCATAGTTCACGCCTCGCTTCTTCTTCCATATCTGAATGGGGAAGATAGCGGTCTCTCCGTCACCCACACCTTCATAAGTAGATTTCAGAATTTCACGCATCACGCAACGTCCTTCGGCCGAAGTATCGGTACCATAGTTGATACTTGAGAACACCACTTGGTTGCCACCGCGCGAATGAATCGTGTTCATATTATGAATAAAGGCCTCCATAGACTGGTGCACACGGGCCACCGTGCGATTGATGGCGAACTGAACAACCCGCTCATCGCCCTCTAATCCATCAAGGTCGCGTGAGAGATAATCGTCAATTTCATATTGATACAGATGAGAAAAGTCCTGTCCGTAGAGTTTCTCCATGCTTTTCATTTCCTCAATATAGCTGGAACGCACAAACGGAGCCAGATAGAAATCGAAGGCAGGGATGGCCTGCCCACCGTGCATCTCGTTCTGAGCGCATTCCAAAGAGATGCAAGCCAGCACCGAAGCGGTCTCTATGCGCTTGGCCGGACGTGACGAACCATGTCCCGCAGTGAAGCCTTCGTTCAGTATGCGGTCCAACGGATGCTGGCAACAAGTGAGCGATTTCGTAGGATAATAGTCCTTATCGTGAACATGAAGGTAGTTATGTTCCACAGCATCGCGCACCTCTTCAGACAGCAAATAATCGTCAACAAACGGCTTAGTAGTCTCCGAAGCAAACTTCATCATCATACCGGCAGGCGTGTCGGCGTTCATATTAGCATTCTCGCGCGTCACGTCGTTCGACTTGATGTTGACAATATCCAGAAATACATCACGCGTTTTGGCCTTACGGGCGATAGAACGCTGGTTGCGATACTGGATATAAGCCTTCGCCACATCTTTACGCTTACTGCGCATGAGTTCCACTTCCACGGCGTCCTGAATATCTTCTACCGTCATCTGTGGCTTCCCTTTATAAATAATGTGACTGGAAATTCTTTCAATCAAATTCTCATCCTCACCCTTCTCGGTGTGCAACATGGCTTTACGGATAGCTGCCATGATTTTCTGTTCGTTGAAACCAACGATGCGCCCGTCACGCTTTACTACGGTCTGTATCATTTCTATGCCAAAAGAAGTTTAATAAAAAATAGGTTATTATTTGTGCACAAAGATAACAAATAAAAAGACATGATTATCATTTTGGAAAACTTTTAGCATGTTAATTTTTGTCAATCAGTTGATTATTAATACTTTACAAAATCGTTTTGGACAACTTTCGACAAATCAAGAATAAACAAGTTATCCAATAATAACAACTTTAATATTAATAAAAAGAATTTGATTTACCAAATAAACACATGAAAAATAATCATAAAATATGTTGCCCCAACCGAGTTGAAGCAACATATTCACAATGAATTACGGCCTTGAGCAAAAGCCATTAGCCCAAGGCCGCAAATCGCAAATTAAGTAATTGGAACGTTTAGAAAACGTAAACCAGACTGACGTTCATAACAATCTGCCCAAAATCAGACACAAATTGATAATAGCTTTCGGCATTCAGATGCAGCTCACGTGTGATATTGAGTTGTAATCCGCCACCCATATTCACGCCTAAACGGGTCGCATTAAACTCCGGAATATAGCGACTGTCGTAGTAGCCTATCACACCCAAACCACCCAAAGGGTAGAGTTTGAAGCGATCTGTCATGTTAAAGAGATAATGTAGATTAGCACTCACATCAATACGCGACACATCACCACTTTCGGGATAATTATTTAGCGTTAGTTCGGGGCGGAAGTGATGGTCTATATTATAGCGTCCCACCAAACCATAACCGAAGTTCGGCTTATCTACTCCATAGTTCAACTTTAATCCTAACTCAATGTCACCCTTCTGCGCAAAGGCTCCGAAGCTAATCAAAGCCATGCCAAGTATTAACAAAAACTTTTTTATCATGCGTTAATAATAAAATAAATAAATAGTAAATCTAAGTAAGAAACGGAGCAATCGTAAAAACATTGCATGTAAACGCTACTAAAATAATTTAAACACCCAAAAGACAAGAAACCATAAGAAACACATTCTCCCCTATTTTTGTCAACAATTTATCATGCCATTCCTACTCTATTTGCAACCCATTCTAGCGTGAACCAAGAGCTGTCGACACCCTTTAGGTTGCGCGAAACCAAGCCATAACTACCAAATAGACATCTATTCGCGCATTAAAGCTACCCTTTTACGCGCTAAAAGCACTGCTTTTGCATGCTAAAAGCTGCACTATTAGCATGTAAAAGGGCTGCTTTTAGCCATCAATAGCTATATTTTTAGATGGTTATAACGGGACAACCAAAGATAAAAGCTTATAAACAGTTGACAACCAACAAGATAACAAAAGCACGAAATACACGCGTATTCGGGAGCAAAAAACTTTTTGTTGAAAATAATGGCAGTATTTTAAGAGTGATTGTAAAATTATTTCACAACACCATCTACCCGCTCTATACGCAAAGAAGCATAGCGATGCATTTGAAACAAAACAGCTACCGATTGGAAATCTTTTCAGAAAATCCGTCAATTAGCGGCTCGTAAGCTCTTGATTTGCTTGCGGAATATGTAACTTTGTCGGGCAAACAAGTATTGATTGTTATAACTTTACAAAGACAATGTCCACAATCGCGCCTTTCAGTCGTCCCATGTACGTCATGCTCAAGCCGGCCGGTTCGCTTTGCAACCTTCGCTGCAAGTATTGCTACTACTTGGAAAAGAACGAGCTCTATAAAGATTCACGCAACCATATCATCACCGATGAGCTGCTCGAAAAGTTCATCAAAGAATATATCGAGGCACAAACCATGCCCGAAGTGTTGTTCACTTGGCACGGCGGCGAGACGCTGATGCGCCCCGTTTCCTTCTATAAAAAGGCTCTCGAACTGCAACGCGTCTATGGCCGGGGGCGGCGAATCGACAACTGCATACAGACCAACGGCACGCTGATAACCGACGAATGGTGCCAATTCTTCAAAGAAAACAATTTTCTTGTGGGCGTTTCGATTGACGGCCCGCAGGAGTTTCACGACGAGTACCGCAAAACGGCAACGGGAAAACCCACGTTCCGCCAAGTGATGAAAGGCATCAACCTGCTCAACAAGCATGGTGTGGAATGGAACGCGTTGGCCGTCGTCAATGATTTTAACGCCGACTATCCGCTCGATTTCTATCATTTCTTCAAGGAAATTGGTTGCCATTACATTCAGTTCACGCCGATTGTGGAGCGCATTGTCGACCGTGCCGACAGCCTCACGCTGGCTCCCGGCATGCAGGAAGGCGGACGGATGGCCGACTTTTCCGTCACGGCCGAGCAATGGGGTGACTTTCTCTGTGCCATCTTCGACGAATGGGTGCACCATGATGTGGGCAATTATTACATACAGTTGTTCGACGCAACGTTGGCCAACTGGGTGGGACAAGCACCTGGCATTTGTACGATGGCCCGTGAATGTGGGCATGCGGGCGTGATGGAGTTCAACGGCGACGTCTATTCGTGCGACCACTTCGTCTATCCCGAACACAAACTGGGCAACCTCCACAGTCAAACCATCTACGAAATGATGAACTCGCCCAAGCAGAAAGAGTTCTCGAAGATGAAACACCTCATGCTTCCACAGCAGTGCAAGGAGTGTAATTTCTTATTTGCCTGTCATGGTGAGTGCCCGAAAAACAGGTTCGTAAAAGACAAATATGGCAATCCGGGCCTCAATTATTTATGTTCGGGCTACCATAAATTCTTTACGCACGTGGCTCCCTACATGGATTTTATGAAGAACGAGCTTGATCATCAGCGTGCGCCCGCCAATGTAATGAATCACGTATTTACATCATAAGGGAGCTGTTTCTTCTTTCGTTATCAGCACAAAAGGCAGAAAGAATGCTTTAAGCTTGCAGAAGAGATTGTAAAATATCCTCTTAACAAAGGCCTTTTCGTGTTTTTTTAGTAAATTTGCAACCATATAGCACCGTTGATGTTACGTAGTGATAAGGTTAGGGATGAGAAGAAGTTTATTCCCCAAGAACTGGTCACAAAAGCCCAACAACAGAGTGTGGGACGGGTGCTGTATCGGTTTAAGGATGTGTATGCCCTCTGAGGCGATACGATTTATTTCGACATGGTGTCGGTAGTAGACAGCGTTTGTCAAATAGCTTAACATTTGTTCTCATGAAGTTCAGTGCAGTCATAGGCCAGGAGCCAACCAAACACCGCTTGTGCCAGATGGTAACCGAGAGTCGGTTGCCACATGCCATCATGTTATGTGGGCCGATGGGGTGTGGCAAGATGGCGTTGGCACTGGCTTTCGCGTCCTATTTGCTGGGCGAAAGCGACGAACAAGGAAACTCAATCCTATCAGACGAGGCCAAAGTGCGCAACGCTGAAGCCATGTTGCGTCGTTGGGAGCATCCCGATTTGCATTTCACCTTTCCCGTCATACGCCCTTCGGGCACGTCGAGCGAGCACAAAATGGTGAGCGATGACTATATGAAAGAGTGGCACGGATTGCTTCAGGATGGGCCGTATTTCTCAATAGATGAATGGTTGCGACGCATGGACGCGGCCAATCAGCAGGCCATTATCGGCGCGGGCGAGAGCGACGAACTAATTCGGAAGTTGACGCTGAAGTCCTATCAGGGCGGCTACAAGGTGTGCATCATCTGGCTTCCAGAACGCATGAATCAGGAATGTGCCAACAAATTGCTTAAACTCTTGGAAGAACCACCGCAGCAAACGGTGTTCATCATGGTATGCGAAGAGCCTGAACACATCATTGAAACCATCCGAAGCAGGGTGCAGCGCATAGATGTGGGCCGCCTTTCGACCGACGAAATCCAACGAGCGCTTATCGAACAGCGCGGACTGGGCGATGCCGACGCAAGGCGCACGGCTCGATTAGCCGACGGCAACTGGCTGAAAGCATTGGAAACATTAAATGCCGCAAATGAAAACAGGTCGTTTCTGGATATGTTTATCATGCTGATGCGACTGGCTTATACGCGAAACATCAAGGATTTGAAGAAGTGGTGCGAAGTGGTGGCGGGCTACGGACGTGAGAAACAACGCAGAATGTTGGCATATTTCATGGTAATGGTGCGCGAGAACTTTATCTATAACTTCCAAAACCCAGAACTGAATTACATGACCGCTGATGAAGAAGACTTCTCAAAGAACTTCGCCCGCTTCATCAATGAGGCCAATGTCGTAGAAATAGCAGAACTGATGGATAAGGCACGTGCGGATATCGGACAGAACGCGAATGCGAAAATCGTGTTTTTCGATTTGGCATTGCAGATGATTGTCCTACTGATTCAAAAGTAACAAACGATAATATAATATATAACAGGGTGAACGGATGGCCGAAACGCATGGCATAGAAAACGTGTCAGCGGCACAGAACCGCCCTTTTGCCCATCACAGAAATAAGCATGAACTATAAAGATATGAAATTCCAGGTATTCACCGGCAGTGACCGCGGCTTGAGTTGTAAAGGCTGCGGGCGACAGGATCGGCAGTTGAATACTTACGACTGGCTGGCTGATGTGCCTGGAAATACGCTTTCTACTGATTTAGTAGAAGTACAATTCAAGAATACACGCAAGGGTTATTACCACAACGTGAATCGGTTGGAGCTACATAAAGGTGATATTGTAGCCGTAGAGGCTAACCCCGGACATGACATTGGTGTCGTTACGCTGACCGGACAGTTGGTAAAACTGCAAGTCAAGAAAGCCAACATCAAGTCGCCCGATGAAATCCGACGCATCTATCGCATCGCAAAGCCTGTGGATATGGAGAAATATCAGGAGGCCAAAAACAGGGAACACGCCACGATGATTAAGAGTAGACAGATTGCCAAAGACTTGGGACTGGACATGAAAATCGGTGACGTGGAGTATCAAGGCGATTGTAATAAAGCTATATTCTACTATATTGCCGACGAACGTGTGGACTTTCGTCAACTCATCAAAGTGTTGGCCGAGGCTTTCCACGTTCGTATTGAGATGAAACAGATTGGCGCACGACAGGAAGCGGGGCGCATTGGTGGAACCGGACCATGCGGACGAGAGCTGTGTTGCGCCACTTGGATGAAGAACTTTGTGAGTGTCAGCACAAACGCAGCACGTATTCAAGACATCTCACTCAACCCACAGAAGTTGGCCGGCATGTGTGCCAAGTTGAAATGCTGTATGAATTACGAGGTCGATTCTTATGTGGAGGCCGGTCGTAAAATGCCCAGCAAGGAAGTACAACTGCATACGCTCGACAATGATTACTACTTCTTCAAGGGTGACATCTTAGCCGGCCAAGTGACTTATTCCACCGATAAGAATCTGGCGGCCAATCTTGAAACCATCTCTACCAAGCGAGCCCGCGAGATTATTGAAATGAATCGTAAGGGAGAAAAGCCTCTCACGCTACTGGGAGATGGCGCACAGCGTAAGGATAACAAAACTAAAGACCTGCTGGAGGGCGATATCAGCCGATTCGACAAGAGCAAAAAGAAAAGAAAACAAAGCGGCAATCGAGGCGGCAGTAAAGACCGGAGATCTCGCAACGGCAACACGCCTGGTGGAAATGGAGGACAGAAAGCGGAAGGTGAAGCAGGAAACAATCGCCCGCCACACCCGAAAAACAATGAGAAACAATAGTCTATGAAGTCTAGTTGGGCCATTGCTGCGCTTGCCATATTGATGATGACCTCTGTTATAGCATGTACAGATAACAGAGTATATGACCAATATGTGCACACTCCGATAAATGGATGGGAAAAGAATGATACGCTCGTGTTTCATCTTCACCGCATGGCCATTGCCGGTAAATACGCTTCTCAACTGGGTGTACGTATCACCAACGATTATCCATTTATGGGGGTGACGCTCATCGTGGAGCAAACGGTTTATCCTTCTCATCGACATTATGTTGACACGCTTAATTGTAAGTTGATAGATGTAAAGGGAAACAGCACGGGCATAGGCTTTAGCTATCATCAATATGTTTTTCCGATCACAACGTTTGCACTGAATAGGGCCGATAGTATTATTGTAAAAGTGCGTCATGACATGAAGCGCGAGATACTGCCGGGTATCAGTGACATCGGGTATCAGTTGCGCAGAAATCAGTGATATGGGACTAAAGAACACATGTTCCTAAACGTATGCGTCCCAAATAAAGCAAAAAGCCGATAGGTTCTGACTTTGAACTTATCGGCTTTTTGCTTTTATGAGCATGCAACAGTCGCTTTTTACACGCTTTATCTGCGTCGAACGAGATTTCTGCCAGCGTCTATACGCAGAAAAATGAACAATAGAAACGTAAAACCCCACAACGATGAACCGCCATAGCTGAAGAACGGCAGCGGAATACCGATAACAGGGGTTAGTCCCAAGACCATCCCAACGTTGATAAACACATGAAATAGGAAGATGCTCAGCACACAATATCCATAAATCCGACCAAATCTGAATGGCTGTCGTTCAGCCAAATGAATGAGTCGAAGAATCAAAAGGAGGAACAGAATCAGCACTCCGGCCGAGCCAAGGAAGCCTTCTTCCTCGCCAACGGTACAGAATATAAAGTCTGTATCCTGCTCGGGTACGAATTTCAATTTGGTCTGTGTGCCATTCAGAAAGCCTTTACCCCGTAAGCCTCCCGACCCGATAGCGATCTCACTTTGGTGCACATTGTAGCCCGCGCCGGTCAAATCTTCGTCTAATCCCAATAAAACATTGATGCGAACACGCTGATGAGGCTCCAATACATTGTTGAGAACATAGTCGGCCGAATAGAAAAACGCGATAGATCCGAGTGCAAACAAAATAATATAAAGATAGGGCGTGAGGCTTGACCGCAGCCACTGATATAGTAGATATCCTATCAATAATATGCAGAGACAGAGCTGAACCCATACGATATCAAATGGAATGACATATAAGGAGAAGAGCAGGGCGAGAGCTGTCACGCCCAAACAGATACTAAGGATAAAACGGAGTTGCTTCTTGTTGTCACAATATACTTGAACCATTACACTCGAAAAGATTTGCACAAGCAACAGTACGACAAACTTGCCGATAGACGTCGGCGTTTCAAGTAGCATGACATCTTCGAATCGTATGCCCACAACGAAATAAAAAACAATCGCAACGCCGGTGAACAAGATACTACCGGGCATTCCTTCACGATAGAACATGAGGAAGAACGACAGATAAACCAATGCTGACCCTGTTTCTTTCTGCGCCACAATAAACAGCATAGGCAGGACAACAATGGCCATAGCCGTGGCAAAATCTTTCCAATAATGAATGGTGAAACTATAGGTACTCATCAGTTTTGCCACGGCCAATGCTGTGGCAAACTTAGCAAACTCGGCAGGTTGCAGGCGCAATGGACCCAATACGAGCCACGATCGAGAACCCTTGATTTCATGGGGATTGAAGATGGTGATAAAAAGTAGAAGCAGCAAAGCTGCATAAATGACGTAGGCAAACGTGTCGTAGAAGCGGTCGTCCATCATCAGAAGGACGAAACCAAGGCAGACGGATGTTCCTATCCAGACAATCTGCATGCCCGAACGGGTAGAGAAACTGAAGATATCAGTATCTCCATAAGTGTAGCTGGCACCGCAGACGCTGATCCATCCGAAGGCCAACAACGCCAAATAGAGCCCTATGGTCCACCAATCGAGTGAACGAAGAACGCTGGGGTGTTTATCTGTTGTGTGAGCCATAGGCTATTCTTCTGTGTTGCAAGACCTCGGCTTCCTTGGCAGCCGCAGGCGATAGTTTACCTTTCATATACTGTTCAAAAAGTACGCCGGCTATTGGTACGGCGAAGTCGGCGCCGAATCCGCCGTTCTCTACATAGACGGCAATGGCTATCTTGGGGGCGTCCATCGGTGCGAAGCCCATGAATACGGAGTGGTCTTGTCCTCGGTTCTGTGCGGTTCCGGTTTTTCCGCATACAGGGAAGTCCAGATGTCCGAGATGTTTGCAGGTTCCTTTCAATACGGATGACCGCATTCCGGCTACTACATAATCGTAGGCACGGCGATTGGCTTTGGTGTAGTGCCTACGGGTAAATGTCGTGTCGAGTGGTTCGGCCTGTACTTTCCTTACTACATGGGGCACGTAGTAGTAGCCGCGGTTGGCAATTGTAGCGCCGAGGTTGGCGATTTGCAGTGGCGTGAGGTTGACTTCGCCCTGCCCGATGGAGATACTGATGACGGTCAGGCCGTTCCAAGAACCCTTGTAGGCCTTGTCATAGAATTGGGCATTGGGGATAAGCCCCCGCTTTTCGCCATAAAGATCGATGCCGAGTTTATAACCAAACCCCATGCTGACCATATAGTCGCGCCAAGTATCCATAGCAATGTCCACGTTAGGATATTTCCTTCGGTTGCCCATCATGTAATAGAGTCCCCAACAGAAATAGGCATTGCACGAGGTACTGATAGCTTCGACTAAGCTGAGAGGTGACGCATGACCGTGGCACCCCACATGGAGTCCTCGATAATAAAAGCCACGAGGACATTGAAACATGGTGTGCGGCGTGATAACGCCTTCTGTCATATAGGTCAAAGCCTGCGTGGTCTTGAAGGTAGAGCCGGGTGGATATTGCCCCATGATACTGCGATTCAGCAGCGGTTTCCATATATTTCGGGCCAAATACTTGTGCATCTTGCCACGTTTGCGTCCCACCAATTTTCGTGGATCGTATGTAGGAGACGACACCATACAAAGGACTTCGCCCGTAGAAGGCTCTATCGCTACGATGCTTCCTATCTTTCCTTCGAGGAGTCGCTCACCAAGAGCTTGCAACTTGATATCAATACTCAGTGTAAGTTTTTTTCCAGCACTGGGACGTTTGTCGTAACGGCCATCCAAATATTTGCCTTGAATGCGTCCGTGGGCATCTCGCAAAAGGACCTGTACTCCCTTTTCACCACGCAATACTTTTTCGTAATAGCGCTCTACACCCAGTTTTCCTATGTAATCACCGGGTTGATAATAGCTATCTTCCTCAATATCGCTGGGCGAGACCTCACTTACATCACCCAAAACATGCGCTGCATAGGGATACATATATTGCCGTATGCTTCGCTTTTGTACATAAAATCCGGGAAAACGAAATATCTTTTCTTGGAACACACTGAACTCCTTATCCGATAATTGGTTCATAAACAACTGCTGTGTGAACCGTGAATAGCCAGGATTGAGATTTCTGTCTTTGATGGTTTCCATTCTTTTGATGAAGAAGTCCTTTGTAATACCCAGCGCTTGACAAAACTCTGTCGTATCAATTTTATCCTTTGCCTCGTTCATGATTACCATAATATCGTAAGCTGGCTGATTATAAACCAGTAACTCACCATTGCGATCATTGATAATACCTCGCGAAGGATATTCTATTTTCTTCAAAAAAGCATTACTATCGGCATTCTTCTTATAGTCGTCGCTCAGAAGTTGGAGCGTAAAAAGACGGATGATATAAACAGTTACAATCGTAATCGCTATACCACCGATGATGAATCGTCTGTTTTCAAGATTGTAATCTTTCATCATCTACGCATATTCTCAAGCACCAGAATAAGAACTACCGTAAACATGGTAGAGCCACCGATACATTCGAGCCACTTGATCCAATTGAAAAAGTTGAACGTTTCGAGCGTGAAAAAACAAAGACAAAAGAGGAAAACTATCAAGAAGGTAAAGAATATGAACTTATTGACACCCAACGTCTTCATGCTCGGTTCCAAGTCTTCGGCACTATCGCGAGGAACAAATAACTCCAACAGTGGTGGTTGAATGAGACCTATAAGGGTAAGCGAAGCCATGGTAACACCTATCGTGTTGGAAAACAAGTCAATGATAGCACCCATCGTAAAACTAAAAAGTAAGATAATCCCGCGAGGAATATTCCTTCTAGTTTTCAGAACAAACACAACATATAATAAAGGAGTGGCATAACCAAAGAGATGGATATGATTCAAAATCAATACTTGTACAAGAATCAGCAGTACAAATATCAGGATTCGCCTTGTAACAATATTATCCATATGCTATTCTTCTCTTTCCTTGATAGAGTCAGTTGCAGCCTGCATGATTTGAATTCGCTCTGCCATAGCAGTGTTGTCTATGACACAAACATCCCGTAAATTGGCGAAATCAGTAGAGAGCTTCACGTTGAGACGATACGACAGACCATCGCTTGAATTGTAGACGTGTAGAATCTTTCCCACGATGACACCTGGTGGAAAGACCGACGAGTAGCCACTCGTAACAACTTGATCGTAAAGTTTGAAATGCGCATGACGTGGAATGTCGTCAACATAAGCCAAATGAGTTGCGCCACCCGTCCAATGTAGATACCCAAAATAGCCACGTCCCTTGATAGTACAACTGATATTGGATTGTGAGTTTAGCACCGGAATAATGATCGAATAGTGGTCGGAAACTAAATAGACTATGCCCACAACACCATTACCACTCACGACTCCCATATCCTTTTTTACACCATCTTGGGCACCTTTGTTAATTGTTATGAAATTATCACGCCGATTCACGGTATTACTGACAACCTTGGCAGGGATTAAACGATAATCTGTTAACAATTGCAACTGTGGGCTTTTCTGCAATATAGAGTCGCTGGCATGTTGCTGTAACGCGCTAGTCAGCGTCTGAACCTGCTGCTCCAATTGTAGATTTCTTTGCGTCAAATCCTGATTAACTTTGGTCAAGGCAAAGAATTGTTCTATGCTCGAGCTTATCTCAAAGACCTTTCCAGAGACAACGTTGGCCGATGTGAACCATACACTACCCTGATAATTATTAAACTGGAAGAGCAAGACAAAGCTTGCAACTTCCAGTATAATAAAAAGCAACCAGTGGTTGTATCTTGCTAAGAAATCTAAAAGATTCTTCATGAACTCTGTTTATCTCATCAAGAACGAGAAACGATCTACGTTCTTCAATGCTATGCCGGCACCCTTGGCTACACTGTGCAACGGGTCTTCTGCTATATGGAATGGAATATTAATCTTATCGGTGAGACGTCTGTCAAGTCCGCGAAGCAATGCGCCACCTCCCGATAGATAAATACCATTCTTCACGATGTCTGCATACAACTCAGGAGGTGTATTTTCCAACGCACTCAAGACTGCATTCTCAATCTTTGCAACGGTCTTGTCAAGACAATGAGCTATTTCTTGATAGCAAACAGGAACCTCCATTGGCAGTGCCGTAATACGATTAGGACCATGAACGATGTAGTCTTCGGGTCCTTCTTCGCCTAAATCGGTTAATGCTGAGCCCACATGAATTTTGATTCGCTCAGCCATACGCTCACTAACTTTCACGTTGTGCTGGCGACTCATGTATTCTTGAATATCAGCTGTGAGATCATCACCTGCAATACGGATGGAGTTGTTACTAACAATACCACCCAACGAGATAACCGCAATTTCAGTACTACCACCACCAATATCAACAATCATATTACCCTCAGGAGCCTCTACATCGATACCGATACCAATAGCAGCAGCCATTGGCTCGAAAATTAGGTAGACATCTCGGCCTTCAGCATGTTCTGCGCTATCACGAACAGCACGCAGTTCCACCTCGGTACTGCCCGAAGGTACACCAATTACCATTCTTAATGACGGCGAATAGATACGACTGCCTGTATGAACCATTTTAATAAGCCCACGCATCATCTGCTCACAGGCAGTAAAGTCGGCAATTACGCCGTCACGCAGAGGGCGAATCGTACGAATATTATCGTGCGTTTTCTCATACATCATTTTTGCTTTCTGCCCTACCGCAATCATCTTGTCTGTGCGACGATCAAGGGCAACAACAGATGGCTCGTCCACTACGATTTTATCATCACTGATAATAATAGTATTGGCCGTGCCAAGGTCCATTGCTATTTCTTGTATAAACGAAAAGAATCCCATTTATTAATACTAAAATATTGCTTGTTTTATACGATTTAATTTACGAAAAAAGTTGCTTCTTACTTGGCAAACCAATTATGAATAGCTGTATCATAATGACTGCTGACGCCGAAAGCATGCTCAGCAAACAGTCTACGGTCTTCCAAATCGGTGTTAGCACCCTTCTTATTCAAGATATTAAGCAACAATTCATATTCTGCTTTACTGGGAACAATAACCACATCTTTGAAGTTTTTTGCACCTGCACGGATGAGAGAGATTCCTCCAATATCAATTTTCTCGATGATATCGGCATCCGAAGCACCACTGGCTACCGTCTGTTCAAATGGGTAAAGGTCAACGATGACGAGGTCAATGGCCGGAATTTCATACTGCTTCATCTGTTTCTGATCGCTTTCATTATCGCGGCGAGCCAGTATTCCTCCAAAAACTTTAGGGTGCAAAGTCTTAACACGACCTCCCAAAATAGAAGGATAAGTTGTTACATCTTCTACTTTCTGACATTCATAACCAAGTGACTCAATGAATTGTTGAGTTCCCCCTGTACTTAAGAATTTAACGCCTTCTTGATTGAGTTTGGCAAGTAATGTATCCAAACCATCTTTATGAAAGACAGAAATAAGCGCAGTCTTTATTTGTTTTGTTCCAGCCATATTCTGTACCATTATATATTATGACTGCAAAAATACGAAAAATAGCGTAACAAGGCTGACTATTTAGGTTTTTTAATATTAAATACAATTGCTTGAACTGCCTGTTTTTAGGCTACAAAAAGACACTTAATCAGATAATGTTATCGCAAGATCCGTGCACCCAGATGTAAATCGAGGGTATGTTAAAATAGCCCCCTCCCTATCCTACATGGATTTTATGAAGAACGAGCTCGATCATCACCGTGCGCCCGCTAATGTAATGAGTCATGTTTTTGTTTAAGTAGCAAGGTAACCTACGCATCACACGTCACAAGGAGAAAAAAGATTAGGCGGTGTGTAATTCCCATTCTGTTCGTTGATTTCATCCAAACGACGGAATCCGGCTCATCGTGGGTTACACAACAGAACCGGATTCCTGATGGCAAAGATACGCGCATGGGCGCGTTAAACATCTTTATCTTATTTTACTGTTACAGAAATGATGCCTGCTTTCTTGGTTTTATCGAGGACGGTAACCATTGTAGAGCCTTTCTTTACACCCTTAATAGTCACTTTATCGTCTTTCACGGTGGCAGTAGCTGTGCCTGGGTCTTTCACCATTACGGTATAAGGCTTTGTGCCAGACTTAACCATAACCATGATTTCTTTGGTTGCTTCAACTTCGACCATTGATTTATCGAAAGACAGAGGGGCAACGACCGTGAACGGAAGCGTTCCCATGACTTTGTTCTTGTCGGTAACCATGATGGTGCCCTTACCTTCTTTGACACCTGTTACAGTGAGCGTATTCTTGTCAACCGTAACCGTTGCTAATTTCATGTCACTCGATTTCACGGTGAAAGGCTGGGTTCCATTGGCAATCGTTACGTTTGCCGTACCCATCGGAATAACTTCTACCTTCGCGGCACTGAATTTCAATTGCGCCTTTTTGTCATCATCATCCTTACTGCAAGACGCAAACATTACAGAACTCAGGCAACAAGCGGCCAATACTATTGAATTAAAAACACTTTTCGTTTTCATTGTTTTTGGGTTTATAATACGTTACTTATTAATAAAAGAGTTAATCGCGATTCGTATACTTAAATACTGAACCGGCAAAACCTTGCCTGTAAAACAATGAAAATATGTCAAAATAGAGCTTTTTAAGTTAATTTCCTGTTAAACCGACCGGTCTTCAGGGTGAGAAAAGACTAAATGAAATGTAGGATAGATGAGTTTCCCACATCTATCCTACATGAAATTGTCGTGATAACAGACGGCTATAATCGTTTGCTAAGAATCTTTTCTAATTCGTCAGCCTCAGGATAAATGGCCAGAATAGTTCCCCTATCATCGATAAGGAAGCCACCACCACCAGAATTATTGAGGCCGTTCTTCAGCCAGATATGGTGTTGGTCGTTGAGTTCCAAAAGGTTCGGCCAAGGGTATCCGTCTTGTTTTGCGGCAGCCTCCATTGTCCCCATTCTTCTCTCTCGGGCAATTCCTATCACCTGAAAGCCTCTGTCTTTATACTTCTCATAAATGGGAATAATGGCTTTGGCATGCCGTCTGCAAGGGCCACACCAGCTTGCCCACAAGTCGATGAAGATAATCTTGCCTTTATAAAGAGACGACAACTTCACGGCATTGCCCTTTGGCCCCCGCACGTTATAATCGATATAAGGCCGGCCCACCTGCAATCTGGAGGCAGCCACACTATAGGAAGCCTTCTGATGATACGGATGTTCTGGCATATAATCGGAATAATGGTTCAGGAAAATCTCTATGTATTTTTCCTTTATTTTGGGGGATCGGCTGAAAGCAATCTTTTTGCCAACCTCAGCGAGGGCGTAAAAACATCTGTTATTTTTAAACCACTCTGCCACCTCTATATAATAATCATCCTTCAAAGCTCCATATTCTGTTTCAGTCTTTCTGCCCAATTCCGAAAATATCTCTTGGGGCAAGAGACGCAGCAAACTGTCTCTCTGGGTTCCTTGGGCGCTTTTTAACTTCTCACGAATCTCATAAACGATTGGTTTGAAATACAATCCAGCCTTTCCTAAACTATCTCTCAGGGCTTCTATTTTTGCTATTTTCGGACTATAAAGGGCATAAACAGAATCTTCATAAGCCGAATATTTCATCCTCATCTGATGCTCTTTCCCATCCGATTCTATCTTAAAGATATCGTTTCCCCATGTTACTTGAGGAATGACAATATGAACATTCGCATTCTCTGCTATAAAGTCTGCGACACGCATGCTCCCCCGTTCAAACTCGCTTAACAGAATAATCTCATAACATTTCAACCCGTTGGTATTCAAGTCATACGCGAACTTGCCGTTTTTAATGTCTACAGTGATCGTTTCATTTACTCTGGGATCTGTTCCTTGCTCATATAAAATAACCTGCTTCTCGTTCTTGTCTTCCACGTCGCCGGTAATATGACAAATGAAAGATTGGGCAGAAGCCATGTAAAAGACAGCCTGTAATAAGGCGACAATGAAAAATCGTTGCTTCATCATTTCGATATTTGATATTAAATTAAAGCATCAATAACTTACTGATTCGTGATTTACTATTTTCTTTCTAATTCTTTCTGCAGTTCTTCTTCAATAAAGTTATGCTGTACTTCCCGTACATTTCCTTGTCGATCCATAATGATGTACGTTGGTAAAACTCTGATAGCAAATCGTCGGTTGAGCGCATCCATCTGCTGCTCATCTAAACGGAGATGTTCGCCTCGTATCCGTTCTCGGTACTCTTGCCAACGATCTACCGGCGAACTATAATCTGTGATATACACAAAAACTAAATCCGGGTAATTAAACTTGGTGTCTTTCTCCGGCTCCATGTCATTCATGGCACCTATACAACCACCACACCATGTGGCCCAAAAGTCAATGAGCACCACTTTTCCCTTATAACGACGCTTCAAATCTTCAAGAACATCACTATATACCACATGCTCGATATCCTTTTGAGCATCTTCTAATTGCTTGAACAGTCGGTGAAAATAGGGCAGACGCACATCCGACAAAGCACCAAAAGGTAGTTTGCCATATAAATCAATATGACGGGGATAGTCTTGAACAATGCGAAGGTCGTGAAGAAAATCACATAAACTGTCACCAGAAATGGCATCCCAATACTTTGAGACAGAACAAGGAGAGTTATAAAAATATGCCCGAAAGTTTGTATTTGTAGCAAGTGTCCGGAATATCTCTATCTGTTGGCGACTCATCGGCCTTTCCTCTACATATTTTCCTGGAGAACCGCCTTCTTTCCATGCTGCCAAGAAGTCTTGCACTTGCACATTTCCCCATAAGAAACGTTCGGCATCGAGATCTATAGATAGCGTACAAAATTGTTTAGCGCAAAGCGGGAGACGTTTATCGGTTTCAATTTGGTGCTTCAAACGATTGCGCCATTCCATCATCCCATGTAGATAGGTTTCTGCAAGAGGGCGGTTTAGCGACAAAGATGTCTCATAAGTCAAATCCCATCCACATCCTTCCTGAAGTGGCATATACCGATGCAGAGCCGTATTAAGATCTGCATATCGTCCTTCAAACCATAGATACGGATTATGATCTAAATCATATTCTTCCTTTACGATACATCTTTTCTGTTGCTCGGCTGTCAACGTATCTGTTTGACTAAGGTTATAGGCCTGCTTTTCCTTCTTATTTACGAAAGCATTACAGACGTCCTTCAGCCTTTCTAAATCAACATATATGTTTGCCGTTTCACCAGGCCATAAATAAAACATTTTTGAATATACATTGCCCAGTCTAAGTGAAGCACGACTTGTTCCATGCTGAAAAAAACGTATCAAAGCATGACCTTCATTATCGACAAGCCCTCTAAAATTGTCTGCAAGATTTGGAAATACGCCAAAAACGTTCAGTATAACATCCGCTGAAGCATTCTTCTTGGAATCCCAATTTATGAAATGAATGTGTACAATCGTAGTATCCATTTCGAACGAAGGTTCAGGTAACGAAGCTTGCATATCCGTCTGATGCCTCTCCACATGCTTAGGCAGTTTCGTCAAGACCTGCCCTTGCAAAGTCATTACAATGCAACAAAAGTATATGAAAACAAACAACTTTCTCATATTTAAGATTAGGTTATTAAATGTATGTATAAAAACATTCACTCCGCTGCAAAAATACGCCTTTTTGAATTATCAACCAATACCCAGAGGTTTGCCCCATATATAAAAAAGCATAAAACTCTAATCCAGTAGAAATGTTATGAGATTGGCATTAGTATCTGCAGTTTTGTTTTGTACACCTTTTACTATATACGCACTATGCTGTAATGATTCGAATTGGAAATTCAGTCATCCGATCTATATAAAGCCTCAAGTTAAAATGTCAACTTCAGAGTAACAATAAGGTTCAGATAAACTTAAATTGGCAAATATCAATATGATCACGATGCCAATCCCTTTAAAAAGCCCAACAAGCCCAATGGTCTGACAATAAGACGCTACCCTATTCTCTTTCAAAAGCATACATAAAAAAGAGTTGCGGACAATCCGTAACTCTTCGTTTTTCAATGTAGCGGGACGGGGCTACGATCCCCGGACCTCCGGATTATGAATCCGACGCTCTAACCAACTGAGCTATCCCGCCATCATTTTCTGCAATGCTGTTTTGCATTTGCGAGTGCAAAGGTAATGCTTTAAAATGAAACGCACAAAGAAAATGTAAAATTTTTATTCAATTATATTCAAAATAATCGCACAAAAAAGGCTTATTGGGCTATCAAAATCCTTATTATAGGATAAGAAAAGCTTGAAACCAGAATCATCAAAGGATATCTTTTACACGATCCGAAGCGTCTGATAACGGTTCCTTTTTGTATCTACTCGGCGAAATTCCATAATGCTTTTTGAAAACCGTACTGAAATAACTTGCGTCAGCCATTCCTACTTTTACGGCCACATCCTGCACTTGTTCACCACTCTGCAACAGTTCGGCAGCCCTCCGCATGCGTATAATCATGATGAATTCTCCGGGCGATTGTCCAGTCAGAGCTTTCAATTTCTCATATAAGACGGTACGACTCATCGCTATTTCCCTACACAAAGCATTGATATTAAAGTCCGGTTTGTTCATATTTTCTTTAACATATAAGATGCAATGGTCAAGAAACTGCTGATCAACTGCATTGAATAACAGATGGCTTTCCTCATCTGTCGCTTCCCTAATATTGTCATCCGCATCGTGCCTAAGGTTGTATTGCCGCACAATATTCTCACGCAACCGATTCTGACTGGTTATCATATTGCGCACCTTCGCTTTGAACATCTCCGAGTCAAACGGCTTTGGAATATAATCGTCAGCCCCACTATCAAGGCCTTTTATCGCATCCTCACGCCCCACTTTGCCCGTAAGCAGAATAACGGGGATATGCGATGTCTCAACCGCGCTTTTGATTCTACGGCATAAGACATCCCCTTGTATTCCCGGCATCATCACATCACTGATGATAAAATCTACCATATTCTGTTGCAGATAGTCGAGCGCATGATCTCCGTCGGGCATATCGACTACCTGATAGTCAGCCTCAAAGACATGATGCAGATAGAAACGCAGTTCGTCATTGTCTTCTATAATCATCAGGCGCTTCAGAGGCGAGGCGCTCGGCGTTACACTTTCATGTTCAAGTTCCACCTTATTATATATCTGAGGCAAAGGTTCCGTGGCATTATATGTGTCTTCCGGTCTCAACTCTGCAACCGCGTCGATATTCAATTTCGGCAACAACTGAGACCATTTCCTATGGAAGTTTCGTTTTGGAAAGACAATAAAGAAGGTGGTTCCCTTACCTTCCACGCTGTTGAAAGTAATGTCTCCTTTATGCATCCTCATAATCTCACGCGCAAAAGCCAGCCCTAACCCATTGCCACTCTGGTTACTATCGACAACATTCGCCGCACGATAAAACAGCGTAAAGAGTTTTTTCTGCGATTGTCGCGGAATACCGATGCCGGTATCACGAACCGCAACGATGACATTACGCTTATTCTGCCACAGCTTCATGATAACTTTCCCACCATGGCGGTTGTATTTTACGGCATTCGATATCACATTATATAATACGTGATCTATCTTTTCGCGGTTCATCCAGACCATGACTTCTTCCTTCGGAACTATCAAACGAGAAAGGATTTCCTTTTCTTTAAACAGCGAAGAACAATTCCCCACGACTTCCGCCATATAGGCTTTTAAATCATAGTTTTCCACTTTCATCTTCTTACCGCTCTGCGCATGAACGCCCATCTTTTGAAAATCCAACAGTTCGGTCGTAAAATGATAGAGGTTTCGTGCGCTGTTCAAGGCCAAGGAAAGCAGCCGGCGGTCTTCACGCGACAAACCATTACGGCTGTCCAAATCTCTTAACGGATTGATAATCAGCATTACCGGCGTCCGTATATCATGGGCGGTATTCACGAAAAACTGCATTTTCTTCTTGAAATCCGCCCTTTCGAGCTTGCCTGTATAATTACGCCAAATGCTGTAAAGCGCCAGCGACGCCAGCAACAAATAGGCCAACCAAGCCCACAACGTGTTCCACCAAGGCTGCGAAATATGGATAGCCAACCGAGCCTCGCCTATCTTTTTACCGGTATTTCTGCTCGTGCTACGCACATGGAACACATAATCGCCCGGCGGAAGGTTGGTGTAGCGTGCCTCGGTAGTTCCGGAGGGAGCAGACCAGTTGCGGTCGAAGTTCTCCATACGGTACGTATACAGAATATCGTTTTGATATTGAAACGAGATTGAAGAAAAAGAAATGGTAAAGATATTTTCATCATGCGCCAGCCTGATATGCCTGTCTTGAAGCAGCATTTTATTTACTTCCGTATCACGCTGACTGTCATTCTTCCCTGACGGATGCGTCACCCTGAAAGCATATACTCGCAAGGGCGCCCGATAATGGTAATTGCCGAACGCCATCGGATCAAACGCAATGGCGCCGTTGTTACTACCATAAACAAAGCGACCGTCGCCCAATCGTGAAAACGCGGCAGAATTATAGTTTGACACTTGCTCATTGAGCGTACTCAAAGAGGCGAACTTTGCGTTCGTATCTGTGCCGTGTTCCATATAAGCAAGTCCGTGATCGGTGCTCACCCAAACCCTGTTTTTCTTGTCAATCGCTACACTGTAGACATAGTTAGAGGGTAGTCCGTCACGCGTCGTATAGACCTTAGCCTGCTTCATCAGGATATTATACAGCACAAGACCGCCGCCATCCGTGGCCAGCCACAGCCTCGTTTTGTCCATCGGACAAATAAAGTTGATGTAGCTATTGGTTCGCACGCCGTATCGTTTAGGATAGTCGAAATGCTTCCGTAGCTCATCGCCTTGCATGCCTATCGTGTAAAACCCGTTGGCCGTAGCAAAGGCAAGGGTATTCGCGTCGATAGCCGTAATATGGCGAATTAAGTCGACCGGATAACTGCTAAACACGCTTTCAGGCGACAATCGGATGAGCGAGCCTTTGATTCCGCCCATCCAGAGGTTGGCACAACGATCCTTATAAATATAGTATATCTGGTTGGTGGTAAGCGGAGAGTTCGAGGTCGTGAACCGCTGCAGCAAGCGTCCGCTACTATCCAACCGCCATGCGCCGAAACCATAGCTGCCGGCCCACACGTCATCCTGCGCTCCGCGACAGAGCGTCAGAAACACTTTTCCCTGATAAAGATGCTTCCAGCGGCCTGCCGACGACCTGATACTGAGCCCGTCGTCGGTAGCGTACCAAAGATTCCCGTGGCGGTCTTCGAGCGTAGCATTGACATGGTCGTTCACGATGCTTTGCTGATTTCCCGATTCGTGTCGCTCTATCCGATAGCGCGATCGTAACAGATTGCAGATGGTTACGCCCTCGGTGTATTTCCCTATCCAGATATTGCCGCTGCCATCGCTCATCACATCGTAAATATCATTAGATTTCAACCGCGTCTCGGCAGTACCGTTTGTACAGAACAGTTTCCATGCGGCCGAACCATCGCGCCGTGCGGCATAGACACCTTCGCCATCGACGCCAAGCAACAAGGTTGTTTTGTCATAAACCGAAATACTCCGAAAGGTCTTATCCGGTAAGGGAGCAAGTCGGGAAACAGAAACATTTTGTTCATGCCGACAGTCATAGAGCAATACGCCTTGGTGCTTCGTGCCGGCCCAGAGCAGCCCGGTCTGCCGGTCGGGAAATAGAGTTTGCACGCCGACTCCGTCGAAAATCCACTTCCCGCCCTGCCGTCCTGCCTTCGGCAAGCGATACACTCCCTTATCCGTAGCCATATAAATATAAGCGGAATCGACGGCTACATCAGAGGCTTTGACACGATGAACGGAACAGACAGTTTCCCAATCGCCCCCGATTTTATAAACGCCTTCCGACATGCAGGCATAAATCCGCGAGCCATCGATGGTCAGTCCATTGAGATAAACAGAACGTTTCAGTATTCTTCGCAGGTCAATGCGCAAACAAAACCGGTCGGCATACGGATCGAAAACGAAAATCTTCCCGGCATTGGTATAGGCTATTACGCCTCTATCAGTTGCTTTGCAAAGCCTGATTTTGCGTCCCATGTCGTCTTCCACCACCCCACTGCCGAACAAACGGTAGTTGCGTAGCCGCGTGCCATCATAGCAGTCCACCCCTGATTTGGTGGCAATCCACATGCGCCCCCAGCCATCGCGACACAGCGAAAACACTCTGTCGCTGCTCAAACCTCGGTCGGTGGAAATCTGATAGCAGCGAAACATATCGCTCTGAATGGCAGAACAGACACCACAGAGCGACGTCCACAGAAGAAAAACAGCTATCAATAATCTTTTCATCGTATTACCAACTGGTAATTGCAAAAATACTGTTTTTTTTGAAGAGGCGCAAAACGAAGGGTATGATTTATCACGTTCTGTCCACCTTCTTTGCGCATGATCCACTCCGTCGGGCTTCGCTCAGTCGTCTTCACACACTCAAGAAAGAGTGATTTGTCAAATTCTATTCACCAAAAACGACCTTCCAAAATTGGAGCATCTAACAATTTCCGGGAACAAAAATAAGGATTGATCGATGAATATTTAGCTTAAAATTCGCGTTAGCTATGCTTTTAGACGGTCAAAGCAGTGCTTTTACAAGCTCAAAGCTATGCTTTTGCATCGCCAAAGGGCTGCTTTTATCACGCAAAAGCATATACAATGAGCGACAAAACATGAACAAGAATTTGCCAATAATGCAGAAGTAACTGATTTTCAGCAAGATATAAACACACCTAAAATTCGCGTATTTGCGAACAAAAGATTTGTTTTGCAGAATAACGTAAGCATTTTGAGCCACTTGTCAAGTTATTTCAAAGCCATTTTCCGATAGATTTTAAAGACTTTCCGATAGATTTCTAACATTCCTGCTCCTAACTTTTCATAACTTTGCAATTAAACCTAATGACCAGAAACGCTTACTTTCAAGAATCATACTTTAAATATAATAGCCGCTCATGAAGAAACATTTTTTTCTCTTTTTAATGCTTTTATCCTTCTTCCCGATACTCGGGAACGATGCGCAAGCACAGTCGCAGCTCCAGCAAATCAAAGGTCGGGTGACAGACGCGGGCAACGAACCCATTGTCGGAGCCAGCATTATGATGAAAGGTTCCAACGATGGAACGATATCAAACATGGAGGGCAGATTCAGCCTTAATGCGCCTTTGGGCACCACACTGGTTGTGAGCTACATCGGATATGTCACTCAAGAGGTGAAAACCGATGGACGCAACAAGCCTCTGACCATTGTACTGAAAGAAGATACCAAGCGTTTGGGCGAAGTGGTTGTGACGGCCTTGGGTATCAAGCGCGACCGTAAAGCCTTGGGATATTCGCTGGGCGAAATCAAAGGACAGGATCTTCAAAAGGCCAAAGAGCCTAATGTCATCAACTCATTGGCCGGAAAAGTGGCCGGTCTTACGGTCAGTCAAACCGCTACCGGGCCATCGGGCTCTACGCGAGTAATCCTGCGTGGCAGCACCGAACTGACGGGCAACAACCAGCCTCTCTACGTTATCGACGGCGTGCCGATGGACAACACCAACTTCGACAGTTCCGATCAGTGGGGCGGTTTCGACCTTGGCGACGGAATATCGAGCATCAATCCCGACGACATTGAAAACATATCCGTGCTCAAAGGGCCTGCCGCGTCGGCGTTATATGGTAGCCGGGCGTCGCATGGCGTGATTCTTATCACAACGAAAAAGGCCGACGCGCGGAAAGATTTTTCGGTTGAATTGAACAGCACCACTACGCTTGAAACACAGCTTACGAAATGGAATGACGTGCAATATGAGTTCGGACAAGGCTCAGAAGGACGCATTTCGCTCTCTGACGACCGCTTCTCCTCCAACCGAAACTGGGGCCCGAGAATCGATCCGGGGCTGTTTTTGTCATACTTCGACGGAAAGGCGCGCCCGTATGTGGTTATCAAAGACAATATCGATGGTTTCTTCCGAACAGGCGTTAATACGTCAAACTCACTTATTTTTAATAAGAAAGCGGGCAAGACCGGTATCCGTGTAACCTATACCGACATGCGAGATAAAGACCTGATACCGAAGACTCACATGTCGCGCAACACGTTGAACCTGCGTGCCAACACAACGATTACGAAAGCCATTGACATGGATTTCAAGATAACTTACACGCGTGAGGATGTTAAAAACCGACCGGCCGTAGCCGATCATCGTGCCAATATCGCCAAAAACCTGATGACGCTCTCCACAACGTTCGATCAGGAATGGCTCCGCGACAACTATGAAGACATCAATGGAGAATATTATAACTGGAACAATGGCGATGTTTACAATATCAATCCGTATTGGGTGCTTCATAAAATGTCGAATGAATCGAAGAAAGACAACTACAAAGGTTCGGCCGTAGTCCGCTATCGGCCTTTCAAACAGTTGACATTACAGGCTACCGGCGGTACGGATATGAACTATTTCACCTTTGAGGATTTTGCTTATCCCACATCGCCCGGCCGCGAACGTGGAATGCTCGTGACGAAAGATTATAAAAACAGAATGTACACGGCAGAGCTTTTAGCCATCTATAAAGACAAATATAAGAAGTGGGACTATGGCGCCACGCTCGGCGGGAATATATATAAGGTAGACAACAAGACGCAAATCGTGACCGCGCAAAACATGATTATGCGCGACGCGAAAACACTCCAGAGCTTTACGGAGAAGACTATCAAGGAGGATATTTATCGCAAACAGATCAACTCTGTCTATGGTAGCGTCAATCTGGCCTATGATAATTTCGCCTTCATAGATATGACCCTGCGTGGCGACTATTCGTCCACTCTCCCCGTCAAAAACAATCTATATTGGTATCCTTCTGTATCTGGAAGCCTTTTGTTTTCAGAACTTATGCACGTCAACAAGGCCATATTGCCTTATGGCAAGCTACGTGCCTCGTGGGCAAAAGTGGGCAACGACACCAGCCCTTACATGCTAAAGCCGACTTACGAGATGGCTTCCAATAGCTTTGACTCTTATCCGATGGCTTCGATTTCGGGCGACGTGATTCCTAATAAGAATCTTAAACCGACGATGACAAACTCCATGGAGTTGGGATTTGAGCTGAAGTTTCTGAACAATAGAATAGGAATTGACTTTACTTATTATAATCAGCACAGTAAAGATCAAATCCTTCGGATGAACACGTCCTATGGTTCGGGCTACAGATACCAGTTGATTAATGCCGGTGATATAGAGAACCGAGGCATCGAAATCGTGTTAAACACACGCCCGATAGAACTGAAGGACTTCAGTTGGGATTTGAATTTGAACTTTGCCAAGAACTCTAATAAGGTGAAGGAATTGGCCAATGGTGTAGACGAATTTGAATTAGCTTCTGCCCGATGGCTTGGTGTGAAGGTCGTGGCGAAGGTTGGCGAGAACTACGGTTGTATCATGGGAAAGGACTTCTTGCGCAATAGCAACGGAGATATACTCATCGATGGCACGACGGGACTGCCCAAGATGACCGACGATCTGAAGGTTTTAGGCAACGCGACTTGGGATTGGACCGGCGGATTGACCACCAACCTCAGATATAAGAACATCTCGATGGGCGCCATCTTTGATGTTAAGGTGGGCGCAGACCTTTATTCGATGTCGGCCCGCTCGGCTTATAGCACCGGTAAACACAAAGGAACGCTCGAAGGACGAGATGGCTGGTATGAGTCGGAAGAGAAGCGTTTGTCGGCCGGTGTGGCCGCTAAAGACTGGAAACCGACCGGAGGATATGTAGCAAAGGGCGTGATTGAGCAAGAAGACGGAACCTATAAACCGAACGATATCTACATCAATCCGCAGGAATATTGGTCATACGTGACAACGCAAACGGCACGCCCATTTATTTACGACAACTCTTATGTAAAGCTACGAGAGCTGACTCTGTCGTATGCTTTCCCAAAACAAATGCTGGGAAAGGTAATCAACGCGCTCTCAGTGTCGCTCGTCGCACGCAATCTTTTCAACCTTTACAAGAATGTTCCTAATATAGATCCCGACTCTAACTATAATAACGGAACGGGTATGGGACTCGAATTCGGGTCGCTTCCATCGAGAAGAAGTTTCGGTTTGAACGTAAATCTCAAATTTTAATACACCGACATGATTATGAAACCAATATACAAACTTTCCGTTTATGTTCTTTGCATGCTGACCATAACGCTCTCTTCATGCAATGATAGTGTCTTTGAGTCGCTGAATGACAACCCCGCGAAGTCGTCGAACGTAGATCCCAACTACCAGCTTTCACAATGTGAAGCCCAGATATGGGGATTTTGGATCTGGCAAGAAACAGCGCTGAAATACGCAATGCCCTTCTGTCAATATCTGATGGGCGATTGGGGTGTGACCAACTATGGCGGTCATTATCTTAAAGACAGCCAGTATATGGGTTATGTATATGAACACATGTATCCCATGACCGTGAAAAATCTGGTCGATATCATAGATCGTACACGCGACAAGAGCCATCATAACTTACATTATATGGCACGCGTATTCAAGGTTTACGTCTTCGGTATCATCACGGATCTTTACGGTGACGTGCCTTATTTTGAAGCCGGCCGTGGCTATATCGACGGTAATGTGCAGCCCAAATTCGACCGGCAAGAAGACATCTATAAAGATTTCATGAATGAGTTGCAAATTGCCTGTGATTCCTTAGACGCCAACCATCCGGTGAAAGTGACGGGAGACCTTATTTATAACGGTGATGTCAGCAAATGGAAGAAACTGGCCAACGCACTGCACCTGCGCTATGCCATGAGAATGGTGAAGGTTGAGCCCGAGTTAGCTAAACAAGAAGCAAAAAAGGCACTGCAAAACAACGGTGGCATCATAACATCCGCGCAAGAAGAAGCGCTCGTCAGATATGTTTATGAAAGCTTTGACTGGACAAATGAAGAGTATCGCCGTAATGGTCTTTCACAGCTGATGAGAGGACGGGGTGAATATCCTACCATGTATATTTGCTCAATGTTCTTCAATCATTTGAAAGATACCAAAGATCCACGTCAATTTGTCTATTGCCGCAACTATGACGAAAGTTCTCCCAATGCGCCTTTTGGCCGGCATGATATTACCGAAGAGATGATTAAAACACCCAAAGCAAAATTCCAACCTGTCGACCCCGGATATTTCTTTTACGAGAAATGGCCAAGCGGATATTGGAGTAAGCAGGTCAATAAATATCTAATGAAAGAGTGTAGGCCACAGGTCAACAATATCTTCTTGAAGCTCACATCGCCCGGTGTCATTATGTCTTATGCCGAAACAAAGCTATTGGAGGCGGAAGCGGTTGCACGTTGGGGAAGCGAAATGAGTAGCGAAACGGTAGAAAAGCTTTATAATAAAGGTGTGAAAGCTGCTTTTCATTTCTTAGAAAACTATGGAGCCGACGCGTTTAAAGATAAAGAAATAGATAAGTATATCGCAGCGAACAACATATCGGATGAACAAGAAGACCAACTGGAAAAAATCAACACGCAGCTATGGATCTTGCATTTCAACAATCCATGGGAAGGATACGCGAACTGGCGCAGAAGCGGTTATCCTGTTCTAAAGCCATCTCCTGAATACGGAGCCAAGTGCATTGACTCGCAAACAACGCCTTTACGCCTTTGTTATCCAATCTTTGAAAGTTCATACAACAAAGCTAATTATGACGAAGTCATACAGAGACTTGGCGGAACGGACGATTGGAATAAAGCCGTATGGTGGGACCAATAGGCATATAATCCAACAAAATACATTATATAAACGTATCGTCAATCATGAATCATCGTAAAAACATTATGAAACATCTTTTTTCCATATCATTAAGCCTGATTATATTAGGCAATATATTCACCAGTTGCAGCAGCGACGAGATTAATTCTCCTGTTCTTACAGAGAATGAATACCCACGTATATTTGGCCAATGGCCGGAAAAGAAGGCCGATGGCAGCCTTGGCGAATTTAGCACTCCGCTTGATAAACCACTGGTAATCAAAGTCCAGTATACCCCTTCGCAATATTGTGAAGGAATCTGGTATATCGACGGTGTAGAAGTGCATCGAGGCATAGGATATACTTATGTGCCCACGATCGAGGGCAAATTTCAGGTAAAACTGGTTGTAAAAACACCCAAATACGAAACTTCACGCGAGGCTGTTATTCATGTAGTGGAACCAACCTCCTAACCTTTCTCACTTAAAATTTAATGATATGAATAAGGTATATTTGCCATATCGCCGATTGAAATACATACCGGGAGCATTATGTATAGGGTTGATGTTCGGTTATTCCTTAAAAGGCATGACCCAAAATGTTGACGACTTTAAGCTCAGACAAGGCGTGAATATCGGTGACTGGTTGTCACAGAAGGCGAACATCTCTTTCAAAGAGAAGGACGTAAAGATGTTGGCCGCATTGAAATTTGACCATGTACGGTTTCCCGTTGATGAAAGTCAACTGTTCAATACGGATGGCAGTAAGAACACAGACAACTTCGCCCGGCTTCATACAGCTATCAAATGGATTGAAAAATATGATATGAAAGCCATTGTAGACCTGCATGTTATAAAGGAACATGGGGATAACGGAGAGACAGAAAGCTTTGTCGACAACTTCGAAGACGGCCTTATGGGCAAATGGCGGGTAAATAGCAGTAGCGGAATCAAGGTAGAAGTCGTTAACAATCCCGAAGCCACAGGCTGCAACACAAGCCAAAAGGTTCTTCATATCAGCCAGACAGAGAATAGCGACTGGAAAGGAGCCGAACGGAAAGATGTATATATCAATGTCGGTTCGGACATGTTTAAATACCTCCGCTTTAAAGTACGTAAGAGCAAGACGGGGAAAATTGTTTTCAAATTTGAGGCTGAAGACGGAAGCAAAACTTATCTGGGGTATGACGTAAAAACAAAAAATCAATGGATAGAGGCCGATGTTTCGCCCTACCATAAGCTGGAAGGAAAGAAAATCACACGCATAACGATACGCCCGGGCGATGATATGTCCGAACTATGGATTGACGATGTGGCTTTCAGTACCAGTCATAGCGGCTATAAAACGGTTGTCAAACATAATTTATGGAACAACGCTGAAGCCCGGAAACATTTTATCACGATATGGAAACAAATACAAAATGAGCTAAAGAAATATCCGAACGACCTGCTCGCTTATGAGCTTCTCAATGAACCAACGGCCCCAACCGCGGCCGCTTGGAACAACTTGGTCGCCCAAACACTGGCCGAAATCCGCAAACAAGAGCCTAATCGGAAAGTCGTCATCGGAAGTAATCTTTGGAACAACGTCAGTCAATTCCCTTATTTAGAAGTTCCTTCGGGTGATCGTAACATCATTCTTACATTCCATTTCTACAACCCGCACCTGCTCACACACTATCAGGCCTCATGGCATAGCTTGTTTGCGAATATCACAGTTCCTGTCAAATATCCGGGACAAATGGTCAGTGACGATGATTTCAACACGCTAAGTCCCGCGGATCAGGCTGCGGTAAGCAGCGAAGGCCGCACGTTTGACAAAGCTACACTAAAGACTTTGATGAAACAAGCCATAGACAAAGCTAAGGCTTTGGGGCTTCAAGTATGGTGTGGAGAATACGGATGCTATAACAAAACACCACAGCAGAGCAGACTGAAATGGATAGAAGACGTATCGCAAATATGCCGGGAATACGGTATTGGTCATTGCCTATGGAATTTTCAGGGCGGTTTCGGCTTTGTAACTCCCGGTGTATCAAAAATCAATGACGCGTATATCCTGAATGCGCAAATAGATTGGGAACGTCTGAACATCGCTTCTCGTAAAAACAACCCTATGGTTAAGGCTTTTGCCATGGATAATAACAGCGGGAGTTATGGGGCAGAGAAAGCCATAGACGGAGCTTACGACACGCGTTGGGGAGCAGGAAACAATGTTGGAGAAACCGATTGGTGGATAGATTTAGGACGTGTATATACAATCAGTATGATTTGCCCGTTATGGGAAAATTACGCAAGGAAGTATGAGATATATACCGCAATAGATGCGGGGAGCGATGGTACGCCGCAATGGAACACGACACCTGTCATCACGCAAAACAAGAAACTGGACGACTATCGCCGCACTTATATCTCCACGAACATCGCCGCAGGCAGTTATTTCTCTGATCCGCATGTCCCGGACAGCCCCATTAAAGCACGCTACATCAAGTTAAAGCAACTAAAAAGCGCCTCTTCGACCTGGGGAGCAAGCCTCTGGGAAATGCACATTATCGGTACACCCGAAGGCCCTACCTCACACATTGACAGAAAAGGCTGTGCCTCTGCTGCGACCCATTTGACAAACAAAGATGACATATACACGCTTCGGGGAATCAAAGTACCGAATAAACAACTTGCCGGAAAAATCTATATACAAGCCGGTAAAAAATATGTTGCTCAATAAATCACACACACTTTATGTATAAACTTATATTAATCATCATCTCCTTGGGATTCGCCATCAATACTACGGCTGAGAAGAAACCGGATTATACCAATGCGAAACTCCCGACAGAAGTACGCGTCAAGGACCTGATGAACCGCATGACGCTTGAAGAAAAAGTTGCGCAAATGTGCCAATACGTAGGTATCAGCCACATGATAGGAGCACAGCAAACACTGACCACTAAGGAACTGGAAACAAGCGACGCAGCCGGATACTACCCCGGTTATACCATCGAGGATATACGCGAGATGACAAGAAAGGGACTTATCGGCTCTTTCCTTCATGTCGTTACGCCCGAAGAGGCTAATTATCTGCAAAAATTGGCTCAACAAAGTCGGCTGAAAATTCCTCTATTTATTGCCATTGACGCACTACATGGCAACGGGCTTTACCGGGGAGCTACGATATACCCGACTGCTATCGGACAGGCTGCTACCTTTTGTCCCAATCTGATAGAACAAATGTCGCGTCAAACAGCTATTGAAATGCGAGCATGTGGAATGCAGTGGGCTTTTGCGCCGAACGTAGAGGTGGCCCGTGACCCTCGTTGGGGGCGTGTAGGCGAAACCTTTGGAGAAGATCCGTATTTGGCAGGGCTCATGGGTAGTGCTACCATTCGTGGACTACAAACAGCAGAACTGAAAGGACAGGACAAGGTGTTAGCCTGTATCAAACATTTGGTGGGGGGCAGTCTGACAAGTAACGGCATCAACGGATCGCCTGCCGATATGTCAGAACGCATGTTAAGAGAAGTGTTTCTGCCCCCATTTATTAAATGTATTAAGGCCGGAGGGATGTCACTCATGCCTTCACACAATGATTTGAATGGCATTCCTTGCCATGGCAATCGGTGGTTATTGGATGATTTACTTCGAAAAGAGCTGGGATTCAAAGGAATTATTATCAGTGACTGGCTGGATGTGGAACGCCTGAACACCATCCATACGACAGCTCCCACCAAGGAAGAGGCTTATCTAACCGGTTTACAGGCAGGAATAGACGTCCACATGCATGGCCCCGGATTTGCCGAAAGTGTCATAAAGGGTGTTCAAGAGGGAAAGATTTCTCCTCAAACAATAGATGACAGAGTGGCTAAAATTTTGGAATTAAAGTTCAATCTCGGACTTTTTGAACGTCCATACGTGGATCTTAAAGCCATTCCACGATCTGTATTGACCGACGATCATCGACAGACGGCCCTCGACATTGCTCGCAGGAGCATCGTCTTGCTTAAAAACAAAAATCAGCTATTACCACTCCGAAAAGGTCATTTCAATAAGATTTTTATAACAGGACATAATGCCGACAATCAGTCGACATTGGGTGACTGGAGTTTTGAGCAACCCGATGAAAATATAACTACTATCCTTGAAGGCATCAAAGAGCAGGATCCGGATGCCCAGATCGATTTTCAAGATGTCGGACGCAACGTAAGAGACCTGAAGCCTGCACAAATCGAAGAAGCTGCCAAACGTACCAAACAATCAGAATTAGCTATACTTGTGGTAGGCGAAAACTCAATGCGCTATCACTGGAAAGAAAAAACCTGTGGCGAAAACAGCGATCGATACGAACTATCATTACCCGGAATGCAGCAACAACTTGTTGAAGCCGTTGTGGCAACAGGCGTGCCGACCATTGTGATATTGGTCAATGGCCGACCTCTTTCTACCGAGTGGATTGCCAATCACGTACCTGCCATCATCGAAGCCTGGGAACCCGGAATGCTTGGAGGGCAGGCTGTTGCCGAAATACTTTATGGAAAGATATCGCCATCGGCAAAACTTCCAATTACGATACCTCGAAGCGTAGGACAAATCGGTTGCTATTACAATCATAAGAAATGGGCCTATCGTTTCCCGTATGTAACAGGAACAACTGCTCCGCTGTATAATTTCGGCTACGGATTAAGCTACACTACGTTTAAGTATTCGCGTCCACGTCTGTCTGCCTCAACCATTGCGGTAGGCGACAGCGTCCGTGTCAGCGTAGACATAACCAATTCGGGAACGATTGACGGAGAAGAAGTCGCACAACTCTATATACGTGATGACTACAGTTCGGCTACGCGCCCGGTGAAAGAATTGAAAGGTTTTGAGAGAATCGCTTTGAAAGCTGGAGAAACCAAGACGGTTTCATTCCTCATCACACCCGAATCTTTGGCCTACTACGATGCCCAAATGAGATACGGCGTAGAGCCGGGCACATTCACCGTGATGGTAGGAAGTTCGTCGAGAAAAGAAGATTTACAGACCTTGCGCTTGACCGTAAAATAAAGGACTTAGCTATACGCGCAAATCAAAAGAATAACTACGGCCTTTGCCCCTCTTGGTTCATAACACAGCTTCTTTGTCGTATGATGACACCAAGAGGGACAAACACCTGACAGGCTTCTTAGCGCCAAGACATGAATCCCTGTGTATAAAGGATGCCGACAATGTCTTTAAAAAACTAAAAAATAGCAAGTTTCTGATTTTTTATACTAATTTTGTAAGCTGATATAAGTGCTACCGATTGGCAGCACGATCAATGTAAGGCTTTCATGTTTAGAATTAAGAAATTAGATATATTCATTGCCAAACAGTTTGGGCTACTTTTTTTAGGAACTTTCTTCATCTGTCAGTTTGTACTGATGATGCAATTCCTGTGGCGATTTGTTGACGAACTGATTGGCAAGGGTCTGACTTTAGACATCATGGCACAGTTCTTCTGGTACATGGGTCTCATGCTCGTACCACAGGCCCTCCCCCTCGCCATCCTCCTTTCTTCGCTCATCACTTTTGGAAATCTGGGAGAAAGCAGCGAACTGACCGCGATGAAGGCTGCTGGAATCTCGTTGATGCAGTCGTTTAGGTCGCTGATTATCATCAGTTCCATCATCTGCGTCGGGTCATTTTACTTCCAAAACAACATTGGACCGGAAGCGAACATAAAAATGGCGCAGCTCTTGCTGTCCATGAAACAGAAAAGCCCGGAACTCGAAATACCAGAAGGAATCTTCTATGACGGTATCCCCAACAGCAATATCTACGTACAGAAAAAGAACATTGATACAGGAAAGCTCTACGGCATCATGATTTATCGCATGACGGGCAGCTACGAAGACCAAGCCATCATCTTGGCCGATTCGGGTATGCTGCAGTCAACGGCCGACAAGAAGCACCTATTGCTGCGCCTATGGAGCGGCGAATGGTTTGAGAACATGCAGTCAGCAGAGTTTGGTAATTCTGCCGCCGTTCCTTATAGACGTGAGACCTTTGTGGCTAAGCATATTCTATTGGACTACGACGGCGATTTCAACATGACGGACGCTAATTCTTTGTCGAACAACGCACGTGGAAAAAGCTTAGGACAGATTACCCATGACATCGATTCACTGAATCAAAACTACGACAGTATTGGCAGAGCCTACTACGCAGACGCCTCGAATTACCTGTTTGCTCAACGGCATTTGTCGCGTAAAGATTCAGCAAGAGCCATCCATATTGCTGAAACAAAAAAATACGATATAGATTCCCTTTATAGTAAATTGCCTTTAGGAGAACGTCAACAGGCTTTATCGTCGGCACAATCACGGGTAGCTCAAGCTACACAGGATCTAGACTTCAAGAGTATGATTACCGCTGACGGAGACCAACTCATCAGACAGCACAAAATAGAAGCCATTAATAAGTTTGTTATGGCATTGTCGTGTCTGATCTTTTTCTTTATCGGTGCCCCATTGGGAGCCATCATCCGCAAAGGCGGTTTAGGTATACCGGTCATTATTTCGGTATTGGTCTTTATTATTTTCTATATCCTCGACAACACTGGTTTCAGAATGGCCAGAGGAGGCATGTGGGCTGTCTGGTTTGGAAAAGGACTGGCAACGGCCGTATTGGCACCGATAGCAGTCTTTGTAACCTATAAAGCTTCTAACGATTCCATGGTATTCAATTTTGACTTGTATAAGGAATTCTTCAGAAAACTATTAGGACTGCGACTAAAACGTCACATATTCGGCAAAGAAGTGATTATCCAGAATCCGGACTATCTGCATGACAAGGAACAATTGCAGCGAATCAGCGAAGACGTGACGACCTACTCACACAGCCACAGGCTCATGAGAATGCCTAATATAATAAAGGTGTTCTTCAAATATCACCCTGATCACGAAATTGAAAGAATATCGGATATTCTGGAAAATGTGATTGAAGACTTGAACAATACGAAAGACAAGGCCATACTGACGTATTTGAATCAGTATCCTGTCGTTTCGGTTAAAGCACATACCAGGCCCTTTGAAAGAAGATGGATGAACATCCTGTCTTTCCTTATCATTCCGGTTGGTCTGACACTTTACTTCCGCATGTGGATGTTCAGAATAAGACTACTGCGTGACTTGGGCGCCATCAAACAGACAAATAATTATATCATTAATAGAATTGAGAATATCAACAAATAGAATCAATATGGGAAACTTCAGACTTAGTAGCATCGAAGATGCGTTAAAAGACTTCAAGGAAGGTAAATTCGTTATCGTTGTTGACGATGAAGACCGTGAAAATGAAGGTGACCTGATTATTGCCGCAGAAAAGATAACCGCAGAGAAAGTCAACTTCATGTTGAAAAACGCACGTGGCGTTCTATGTGCCCCCATCACCTTGTCAAGGTGTGAGGAGCTGGATCTGCCTCGCCAAGTTTCGGACAACACTTCTGTACTCGGCACCCCTTTTACCATAACCATAGATAAACTTGAGGGTTGCTCTACTGGTGTTTCGGCACACGATAGAGCTGAAACCATCAAAGCTCTGGCCGACCCTAATTCTACCCCAAAGACTTTCGGACGCCCGGGACATATCAACCCTCTCTATGCACAAGATAATGGCGTTCTGCGCCGCAGTGGCCACACAGAAGCCGCCATTGACCTGTGCAAAATGGCAGGTCTCTACCCAGCAGGTGCCTTAATGGAAATCATGAACGAAGATGGGACCATGGCACGTATGCCAGAGTTGCAGGCCATGGCAAAAGAATGGGATTTGAAAATCATCACCATCAAGGATATGATTGCCTATCGACTGAAGGGTGAATCGATTATCGAAGTTGGAGACAAAGTAGACATGCCAACAGCCTATGGCCACTTTAAACTGATACCATTCCGCCAGAAGAGCAACGGCGCGGAGCACATGGCCCTCGTCAAAGGCGAATGGACAGAGGACGAACCGATTCTTGTACGCGTACATTCATCATGCGCAACGGGAGACATTCTGGGTAGCATGCGATGTGACTGCGGCGAACAGCTCATCAAGTCAATGCAAATGATCGAAAAAGAAGGCAAAGGAGTGGTTGTTTACATGCAACAGGAAGGCCGAGGTATCGGACTCATGAATAAGATGGCTGCCTATAAATTACAAGAAGAGGGATATGACACCATTGATGCCAATATCCACTTAGGATTCAAATCAGACGAAAGAGATTACGGATGTGGCGCACAAATGCTGCGAAAACTGGGCGTCCACAAAATGAGACTGATGACCAACAACCCTGTTAAACGAGTTGGCCTTGAGGCCTATGGGCTCGAAATCGTAGAGAATGTGCCGATTGAAATTACCCCCAACAAGTACAATGAAAGGTATCTCAAGACGAAAAGAGACCGAATGGGACATACCTTGCATTTATAAAAGATAAAGATGTCCGCCTGTAGAACCAACTACCTGGCGGACTTCTTTTTATGTCTCTGTGCATCTTTTAGAACATTTGTAACAAAAACAAGAAAATAACCAACAAATCTTTCGGTTTAAAGTAGTTTTTGTATTACTTTTGCACATATACATAAAATAACAACATTCATTATGGCAAAATTATCCAGCCGTTTAAACAGACTTGCTCCTTCAGCCACACTTGCGATGTCTCAAAAAAGCAGCGAGATGAAAGCTCAAGGAATTGATGTCATAAATTTAAGCGTAGGAGAACCCGACTTTAATACTCCCGAACATATCAAGACAGCCGCTAAAGAAGCCATAGACCATAATTTTTCGAAATATTCGCCTGTTCCCGGCTACGCAGACCTAAGAGAAGCGATTGTAGCAAAACTGAAGAAGGAAAATGGCTTAAACTATACAGAAAATGAAATTTTGGTCAGCAATGGCGCTAAACAAAGTGTTTGTAATACAGTAATGGCGTTGGTGGACGATGGAGATGAAGTCATCATCCCTGCCCCTTATTGGGTGAGTTATCCGCAGATGGTGAAATTGGCCTGTGGTACACCTATTTATATAAAGGCAGGATATGAGCAGAACTTCAAAATAACACCCGAACAGCTCGAAGCTGCCATCAGTCCTAAGACACGGATACTCATTCTCTGTTCACCAAGCAACCCTACCGGCAGTGTTTATTCACAGGAAGAACTGGCTCAGTTGGCAGAAGTAATCAAAAAACATGACGATTTATACGTTCTGGCCGATGAAATCTACGAACATATTAACTATACAGGAAAGCACCATAGCATAGCAACTGTGGAAGGAATGAAAGACCGATGCATTATTGTAAACGGAGTATCAAAGGCTTATGCCATGACAGGATGGAGAATTGGCTATATCGCCGCACCGGAATGGATTGTTAAAGGATGTACTAAGCTTCAAGGGCAATACACAAGCGGCCCATGCTCAATCAGTCAAAAAGCTGCTATAGCCGCCTATATCCAAGACCAACAATGCGTCAAAAGTATGCGCAAAGCCTTTGAACGCAGACGAAATCTGATTTATGAATTAGCCAAAGATATCCCCGGGCTCGAGGTCAACAAGCCAGAAGGCGCATTCTACTTATTTCCCAAATGTAGTAGCTTCTTTGGAAAGAGTGCCAGTGGACGCACTATCAACACGTCGACGGATCTGGCTCTTTATTTATTGGAAGAAGCCCACGTAGCAACTGTTAGCGGTGATGCTTTCGGCGATACAGAATGCTTCAGAATGAGTTATGCGACAAGTGACGAGAACATCAAGGAAGCCATGCATCGAATCAAGAAAGCTTTATCTATATTAAATTAGCTTTACACTACAGGGGCGCGAATAAAATCAAACCAAGGATGTTTTTTGGGATTTTAGCCGTTAAAACTTCTTAATTACTAACGAAGTTACCCATAAATTAATATCTTTGCCAAACAAAAGCATGCCCTTATTTAAGGCTATACCGCAAGACTTCAATAATAAGACTTTTATAATAACTTAAATTTATCAATAACTAAAATTAATTTTTAAATTATGGCAACAACAACAGCAGCCCCTAAAAAGAAGTCTCAGGGCTTCCAAGGCGTAAGACATGCGTTCATCATCATCGTACTTGCATTTATCGTAGGATGGGCATTCTACAACTTCTTCCTCGGTGATCCCGCTAACTTTGCCAATGGAGACCGTGATGGACATCCATTGAACATGTTAGGTACCGTTTACAAAGGTGGATGGGTTGTACCTATTATCCTCGGTTTGCTTTGTACTGTAATTGCGATGTCAGTAGAGCGTACACTTGCTATCAGAGCTTGCTCAGGTACTGGCAACGTAACCAAATTTACAGAAAATGTTAAGGCTGCCCTCAAGGCTGGCGACATCGCTAAGGCAGAGGAACTTTGCAACAAGCAAAGAGGTTCTGTAGCTAATGTTGTTCTTGCCGATCTCAAAAGCTACAGAGAAATGGAAAGCGCGTCAATGGGCTTAAAGGAGAAGGTTTCTACCATCCAGAACGCTCACGAAGAGGCTACCGCTCTTGAAATGCCTACAATGACGATGAACCTTCCTATCATCGCTACTATCGTAACACTTGGTACACTTACCGCTCTTTTCGGTACTGTGCTTGGTATGATTCGTTCATTTGCTGCTTTGGCTGCCGGCGGTGGTGCTGACTCTATGGCCCTTTCTACTGGTATTTCTGAGGCCCTTGTTAATACCGCATCAGGTATTGCTACATCTTGGGTATCTGTAGTTTCTTATAACTACTTCACCAACAAGATTGACAAGCTTACTTTCGCAATGGACGAAATCGGTTACACCATCGCACATACATACGAAGACAAGCACCCAGAAGCTTAATTTTAGCTAACCCTTTAAAAGTTATTCAGATATGGGTAAGTTAAAAATTAAGAAAAGTGACGTTTGGATCGACATGACTCCCATGTCGGACGTAATGGTGCTTTTGCTTACATTCTTTATGTTGACATCAACATTCGTAAAGAATGAACCGGTAAAAGTAAACCAGCCTTCGTCCGTATCGGAGATTAAAGTGCCCGAGAACAACGTGCTGAACATACTTGTCGACCAAGAAGGCAAGGTGTTCATGGGTATGGACAATCAGAACGACCTGCTGGCGTTGATTCAAGGAATGAACGAAACTGGCAATCTCGGACTGACTGCTCCCGAAATGAAGAAGTTTCAGACGGATCCTCTTTGGGGTATCCGCATGACCAGTCTCAAAGGCTATCTCAATCTTCCACAAGAAAAGATGACAGAGGTCATCACTGGTAATGAAGCCGGTATACCTCTTGATTCTATAGATGGTGGTAAGAGTGAGTTCCAACTTTGGGTAACAGAAGCTCTGAAAGTCAACGATGACATCAAGATTGCTATCAAAGCAGATGCAACGACACCGTACCAGCGTATAAAAAAGGTGATGTCTGAACTTCAAGATATGAATCAGAACCGTTACTATCTCATCACTTCATTAAAGACAGGGGAGGATAAATAAGTATGTCAGCAGAAGTAGCAAGCAATTCAAAAGGCGGCGGAAAGCAGAAGAAAATCAACGTTCGCGTTGACTTTACGCCGATGGTAGATATGATGATGCTTCTTATCACGTTCTTCATGCTCTGTACCTCTCTGGCTAAGCCACAGACAATGGAATTGAGTATGCCAAGTAACGATAAGAATCTCCAGAACGAAGACCGATCAGTGACTAAAGCATCTTATACGATTACCGTCTATGTAGGTGGAAACGATAAGATATTCTATGTATCAGGACTTCCTAAATACGATGACCCAACATGTCTCAAGGAAACAACCTGGGGCAAGAATGGCATTCGCAAGGTGTTCATGACACATGTAACAGAGGATAATACACAGCCTGTATTACAAGTAATGAAGGCTAAAGCCGAACTTGACGCAAAGAAAGACCAGATGGCAGACACTATCTACAGTAAGGAGCTTTCCAAGATTAAGGCTGGCGAAATCAATGGCCAGAAGATACAGACGATGACCATTATCATCAAGGCTACTGATAAGGCCACGTATAAGAATGTAATTGACGCTCTCGATGAGATGCAGATTTGCAGCGTAGGAAAATATGTTCTTGACAAGATCAATGAAGACGATGCTAAACTCTTGAAGACCAAGGGTGTCGAATAATCTTTAAAGAACAAAGTATTAACTATTAAAGTGAGAAACAAATGTCAAAAATCGATTTGATATCTGGTGAGTGGACCGACATAGTCTTTACGGGCCGCAACCAGTCTTACGGTGCCTACAGGCTAAGAAAAGGTACAGGTAAGAGAAATGTTATCTCTATCATTGCTGTAATCGCATTGGCTGTGCTATGTCAGATTGGTCTTACAATTAAGAAAGCCGCTGATGCAGAAGCAGCAAGGAGAGCAGCTATGACTCAGGCCGTAGAATTGTCTCAGCTTGAACAACCTAAGAAAAAGGCTGAAGTGAAGCAGAAACAAATCAAGGTTGAGCCAGAGAGAGTAGTAGAACAAGTTAAGAGTTCTATCAAGTTTACAGCCCCAGTGATTAAGAAAGACTCTGAGGTTAAACCTGAAGACGAGCTCAAGACCCAAGATCAGCTTATGGAAACAAAGACCGCCATCGGTTCTTTCGATGTCAAAGGTAACGATGACGCCAATGGAGAAGTGCTCAAAGCCAAGGAAGTAATTGCCCAGCCAGAGCCTCCAAAGGTAGAAGAAACCAAGGTGTTTGACGTTGTAGAGCAAATGCCTTCATTCCCTGGCGGTCCTACAGCATTGATGACCTACCTGAGCCAAAATACAAAGTATCCGGTCGTAGCACAGGAGAATGGTGTACAGGGGCGTGTCGTAGTTTCTTTCGTTGTAGAACGTGACGGTTCTATTACCGACGTACGCGTCGTACGTTCGGTTGACCCTTCACTCGACAAGGAAGCTACCCGTGTGGTAAAGAGCATGCCTAACTGGATTCCAGGTAAGCAGAATGGTTCTACAGTACGTGTGAAATACAACGTACCAGTATCATTCAAACTACAGTAAAATAAGCTAAATGAAAAAAGAACTATCTTACACACTTGTAGGATTAACACTATTTGCCGGTCTTTTAGTTTCTTGCACAGACAAGAAACCAAAAGATGGCAGAACTGATACTTATTCGTCAGGAGCGATGTTATTCGCTTCTGACGAAAGTTTTAGTCCTGTTATCGAAGAGGAACGCGAACTCTTCGAGTTTACTTACCCTCAGGCTAAAATAACCCCCATTTATACTAACGAGTCAGATGCCATGGCCAAATTGCTGGCTGGTAAAGTATTCATGGCCATTACATCGCGAGATTTTAAGCCGTCGGAACTACAGAATCTGAAAGATCGTCAACAGTTTCCGCGCTCCATCAAGTTCGCTTATGACGGACTTGCCCTTATACAGAACAACCTCAACGTTGATTCATGCATCACCGTTAATGATATAAAGCGTATTCTTCGTGGTGAAGTTACCCGTTGGAACCAAATTTACCCGAAATCCAAATTGGGAGAAATCACCGTGGTTTTCGACAATCCAAAATCATCTTCTGTCCATTTTGCAGAAGACTCTATTTTGGGTGGAAAACCCATCACTAGCCCCCATGTTGTAGCAGTCAAGCAAACGGCAGAAGTCATCAATTATGTAGAACAAAACAAGGGAGCCATCGGCATAATAGGAAGCAATTGGCTAAACGACAAGAGAGATTCGACCAACTTGATGTTCAAAAAGAATATCAGACCCATGGCTGTTACCTCTCTTCCCAAGGCAAACGTAGCCAATAGCTGGAAGCCTTACCAATATTATTTCTATAATGGAAACTATCCACTAGTCCGTACCTTATACATCCTCCTTAACGATACGCACATGGGATTGCCCACTGGCTTCTCGAATTTTATCATATCACAAGATAAAGGGCAACGAATAGTACTCCGTTCCGGTCTTCTGCCTGCTTATGGCAACTTAACAATACGCAACGTTCACATCACGGAATAAGTTGCACCTAAAAATTTCAAAGCAGCATTTCTATAAATCCAAACTCCAAAGTGGTGTTAGCCAAGAAAATAATGGAGTCATCAATTCACTTAACATTAACTTAAAACAAATAAAGACTATGAGAGTAATCAAATATCTTATGATTGGTGCTTTCATGTTGGGCTTCGCAGTCCCCACGATCGCACAGAATGAAGACAAGGCCACTATTGACCAAGTAAACAAAATTATCAAGTCTAAATCACCGGACGCGGCGAATCAGATTAAGGAGATTTACAAGAAGAATAAAAAGAATCCTGCTGTCTTAACTGCTATCGGCCGAGCATATCTTGATGTAAAAGACACGGCTAATGCTAGCAAGTTCATCCAGTTTGCCATGGAAAAAGGCAAACAATATGGCCCTGCATACATCTTAGCTGGTGACCTAGAAGTCATTAAAGATAATGGCGGCGCAGCTTCTGCATGGTATGAGCAAGCAACTTATTTCGATCCTAAGAATCCAGAAGGTTATCGCAAATACGCGCAAATTAACAGCAAGACATCTCCTTCGGCTTCTGTCGCAAAATTGGAAGAGCTACGCAGACAGCGCCCTGACTATCCGGTAGACGTAATCTCTGCACAGATTTACGACAAAGCCGGTAATATCAAGAAAGCTATCGAATACTACGCAAAAGTTGACAGAAGCAAACTTGAGGACAATGATTTGGTCAGCTACGCGCTTGACCACTTCCTGCTCGGAGAATTTGATAAAAGTCTTGAACTATCACAATATGGTAACCAAAAGTTCCCTCGCAATCCTGCACTGAACAGATTGTCTTTCTTTAATCTTACCAACTTGAAGAAATACCCCGAAGCTCTTTCTTATGCGGACAAGCTGTTCAATCAGAGTGATTCTACCAAGATTACACAGAGCGACTACCTCTATTATGGCTATGCTTACATGGGCAACAAAGAATATCAAAAAGCCATTGATATGTTCAACCAGAGTCTTGCCAACAATGAAAACAATGCATCAGACAAGAGTGACGCTTTGAAAAATATCGCTTCATGCTATTCAGAGATGGGCGATATCAACAAAGCCGCAGAAACATTTGACCAGTATCTGAAGAGTCTGAAGACCATCAATGCCACAGATTACAATGAATTGGCTAAAATGTGGATGAATCAGGCAGAAAGAACAACCGGCGACGCACAGAAAGAAGCATACGCAAAGGCAGACGCAGTCTATGCGGATATGGCTGAGAAATTCCCAAGTGCAGCAGACTTTGCGACATACTACAGAGCCCACATCGGATTTGCGCTGGACCCCGAAACGAAGTTAGGAACAGCGAAACCACATTATGAAAAACTAATTGAAATCATTAAGAGCCACGCCGAAAAAGGTGATTATGATGACAACAGATTAATAGAAGCTTACCAGTACTTGGGTTATTACTATACATTGCAGAAAGATAAAGACAAAGCCAACTTCTATTGGAACGCAATTCTCGAGATTGATCCTGAAAACGCGACAGCCAAAGCTGCGTTAGGCAAGAAATAATAATATACAAAACATAACAAGAACGGCCACGCTAAAATCATTTAGCGTGGCTTTTTTCTGACAATAAAAACTCTCCGACCAAAATAACGAAAACACCGCAAGTAAGTGGAAATGCAGTTTCCCTCTGTTCTTAGCTTTTCCCTACAGGGGAAAACGTTTTTTAAAGAAATACATCTCTTCCTCCGTAGGAAAAGCCACTTTTACGAATTCCAACTCATATCCTTACGCGAGTTCGGGATAAGTTTAGTATGCGAACAGTTCTAACTACCTTGATTTTCCACATATACAGGCAGTGCCTCCGGCTTATTCTCAAAAAAGCAATATGCAG
>CAUURC010000001.1:0-105581 GCA_963547405.1 uncultured Prevotella sp. | reverse complement strand
TGCTGGCATTGTTCTTCTCGTCGTTCGGACTGATTATATCCAATTACTCCGACACTATGCAACAAGCCATCTTCGTAATGTGGTTCTTCGTAATGATGCTCCTGCTACTATCCGGTCTGTTCACGCCGACACGTTCCATGCCGTCTGCAGCCTATCTCACCACATACATTAACCCTGTAAGCTACTTCATCGAAGCCATCCGCACGGTATTTATCCGTGGCGGCGACTTCAGCAGCATTGCACATCAGGTATTAGCCCTCCTCGGTATAGGACTTTTCATGGGAGGTTGGGCGGTACAGAGTTATAAAAAGAATCGTTAATTGGAATAAAAGAGCGTTGTTTGTAAACGGGTATCACCTCAAACGGAAAACAAAAGGTACGGTGAAGCGCACCCTAACTTTCTTTCCATTACGATGAGCAGGCTCCCAATGGGGCATTTTAGCAGTTACACGCAGGGCTTCTTGCTCAAAAAGGCCGCGACACTCCTGCTCTTTCTGCTTCAAAAGTTCCAACGATGTTATCTTGCAGGAAGCACACTGGCCTAACTGTTTATATTCCTTGACCTTGATTTCCTGCAACTCGCCATCCTCGGCTACGATGAAACTAACCAGCACACGCGCCTCAATCCCCACCTTCTGGCAGGCCTTAGGGTATTTCACATTTGACCGCAGGAACTGCACCAGACTACCAACTCCGCCCGGAAACTGCGGTAACGAGAGTTTATACTTCTCTAATGCGCCAATGCTGTCAAGTTCTGCAAGTCGCCGTTCCATCTTTCGGCTGTCGACAGTAGCCAGATTTACGGTACCATCGGGATTGATAAGATACATCGTGGGCAGCCATTTGATGTGATAATCCTTAGAAGTCTGTGTCTCTTTCCACTTCTTTAGCTCCGACAACTGAATACCTACAAGCTTGTATCGCTCCGTAACACATTTCTTCCATTGCACGGAATCAGTATCGTAAGATATACCTATGAAGGATACCTCCTTGTCAAAATACTTTTCAGACATCGCTCTGACGGTAGGCATTTCGCGACGACAATCGGAACACCATGAGGCCCAGAAGTCTAAAACGACATAACCGCCCATGCCATCTTGCTTGAAATTGAACTTCGTCGCGTTGTCCAAGCAATGCCGAAGCGTGAAATCAGGAGCCGGCGTACCCGGTTTTAGCAGTTCGGCTCCATACTTAGCGTCAAGGTCTTCAGTAGATTCCTGTGCATAGGCTGTCAGTGATAAAGCCAGCAATGCGATTGAAAATAAAGTTGTTTTCATCGTTATTTCTATAAAACTATCGTGTTATTTCTTTTCTATCGTTAATGTTTGATCACAATATTGTATCACGGCAGGACGATGCGTGATAAATATAATGGTCTTGTTGTGCGACGCCAGAATATTCTGAAGCAACTGTCGTTCGGTCTCCGGGTCAAGGGCACTCGTCGCTTCATCAAAGAGCATCACCGAACGGTCGCGCAACAACGCGCGCGCTATGGCAATGCGCTGCGCCTGTCCTTCGCTGAGGCCATCGCCTTTCTCGGCACATTTCGTATCAAGTCCTTCGGGAAGCTCGCGCACAAAGTCGGCACAGCTGCGGTGAAGTGCCTCATACATCTCGTCTTCGGTGGCATCGAGCTTACCCAAACGCAGGTTATCACGAATCGTTCCGCTCAGTAATGTGTTGCCCTGAGGTACATAAACCAGATTGCAACGATGACGGGGAGTTAAGCATTGCGGATTGGTTGTTGGATGTTGATGGGACGATTTGCCCTCGCTATAAATCTCGATGCAGCCTTGTTGTGGGGCCAAGAGGGCTAAAATGAGCCTCACAAGCGTAGTCTTTCCGCTACCTGTCTCGCCTAATATCGCCGTACACGAGCCTGGTTTGAAATCAAATGATAATCCTTGGAGCACATCTCCCTCGCCATCCGCGTAAGCATACGAAACCTTTGTGAAACGCACACCACAAGCCGGCGGCATTTGGATGGGCGCGCCCTGCTCTTCGAGCGGGTCTTCCTCGAGTTCCATCAGTCGCTCGGCAGCCGTAAACACGGATACGATGGCCGGTACCAACTTCGTCAAGCTGCGCGCCGGCGTCTGAATGCGGTTCACCAACTGCAGAAAAGCGGTCATACCACCGAAGCTTAACGAATGATTCGACATGCGGATGGCTGCCCAAAGAAACGCCAACAGGTAACCGGCCGCGAAGCCGAAATTGAGAATCAGATTGCTGAAAACGCTAAACACCGTGCGCTTCACGACCCTTCGGCGCAACTCGCTCTGTGTATTCTCCAGTCGATCGACCATCGTGGAGTCGCTCTCCATGGTTTTGATGAGCATTTTGTTTTGAATCGTCTCCTGCAAAACGGTCTGAACCTTACTATCACTGTCACGCACCAAGCGAGTAAGGCGGCGCATTTGCCTGATATACAGTTTACTGATAACCATGAATATAGGTATCATGACAACGATAAGCAATGCCAGCATGTGATCCATCATAAACAAATAGGCAAAGGCACCCATGAAAAGAGCCAGTGTCGACAAGGTACTGGGCAGCGTTTCCGTAAGAAAGGTGATGACATTGCTCACGTCGAGCTCAAGCCGATTGAGCACATCGGCCGAATGAAGGGCCTCTTTGCCCCGCCATTCACTGCGAAGAATGCGGTCGAGTACTTTCTGCTGCATCTGATTTTGAGCCTTGATTCCCAATAGATTCTTGACCCAAACCGAGGTTACATTGAGAAAGAAATCACCCAAAATCAAAGCTGCCATCAACGCCACAGATTTATAGATATTGCCTTCCACCACATGCGAAGCTACGTCAATGGCATGTTTCACGGCCCAAACCTGTGCCAAGCTAGTGCCCACCATCAATAAACCGATGAGCGCGTTGAGAAAAATCTGCAGCCGATGGCCACGCATCACCTGCCAAAGCCATCTCAGAATGATTTTGGAACCGTATTTAGATTGGGGAACAGAAAGGAAATGGAAAATATTCATAAGGAAAACACTTGCTCAACAAGTAATATAAAAACGACAGAAACGCACAGACTACTGTCGAGTATCGGCCCCCCACATCAGTTTTTCTTGCAGGGTGGAGAAATAACGCAGGTTTTTCTGCTTCAAAAACTTCACAACATAAGGCGCCTTGCGAATCGTCAGCCGCGTGCCTACAGCCATTTTCTCGCTTCGACCGTCAACTGCCACAAGGTAATTATGGCTACGCGACTCCACGTCAAGTACAATCTCACTCGTATCAGTGATAACAATGGGGCGGATATTCAGGCTGTGAGGAGCGACAGGCGTAATGCAGAGACTGCTGCTCCGAGGCACAATAATAGGGCCACCGTTGCTCAGATTATAGGCCGTAGAACCTGTAGGAGTAGAAATTATCAGTCCATCGGCCTGATAATTGACAAGAAAATCGCCATTGATATAGGTGCGAATAGAAATCATCGAAGCAGAATCGCGCTTCAATACAGCTATATCATTGAGGGCATAAGGGTTGGATTGCACCGGAAAACCATCCGCAATAATCTGGATAACGGTATGATCTTCTATTTCATAATCATGATTTAATACTTTCGTAAGTGTATGTTCAATTTCGTTTGGCAACACATCGGCCAGGAATCCCAGGCGTCCCATATTGATTCCGATTATCGGTATTTCTGAATTTCCTACCCTTCCGGCAGCTTTAAGAAACGTTCCGTCACCACCCATAGATATCACGTAATCGACATCCGACAAGTCATCGGGGTCCAATAAGGCCGTGGCATTGTGCGCATCCAGAAACTTGATGATGCTATCTGTGTTGCGTTGAGTTTCCTGTCGCTTACATTCGTTGCCGATAATCGCAAATTTCAATCCTTGTGTTGACATAAAATGCAAGTTTTTATTTCTTTATATTACCATATAATAGCAATATTGTAAACATTTCGTATATTTGCATAAGCAAAAATACTGCTTTTTAACGATAAATCAATCCATTAACTATAAAATTATGGCAAAAGTGTATGAATTTGTAGCCAACGGCTTTGAAGAGATTGAAGGCTTGGCTCCGGTTGATATTTTACGCCGTGGTGGTGTCGACATCAAGACCGTCAGCATAACTGGAAGTGACTTTGTTGAAACGTCGCATGGTGTAATTATCAAGGCCGACATGAAGTTTGAAGACGCTGATTTGAGCGATGCCGACATGTTATTGTTGCCCGGAGGGCTGCCCGGAAGCACGAACCTGAATGAGCATGAGGGTGTGCGCGAGGCTCTGAAGAAGCAGAACGCGGCGGGCAAACGTATCGGTGCCATCTGCGCAGCACCCATGGTACTGGCCAGCTGTGGTATTCTCGATGGGCGGAAAGCAACCTGTAGTCCCGGGTTTGAAAAGTATTTCAACGCTTCTACTACTTATACGGGCGAACTCTTTCAGGAAGACGGGCATATCATCACAGGTGAAGGACCGGCCGCAACCTTGCCTTACGCCTATCGGATTCTGAGCTATTTCATCGGCGAAGAGCGTGTGAAAGTTTTAGAAAAGAATATGCAGTTCACCCATCTGATGAACGAAGCGGAATAAGCGGATGAACTATATTATTATTGTAGCGGGCGGAAAGGGACTGCGTATGGGAGCCGAAGTTCCCAAACAGTTCCTCCCCGTGGGTGGCAAACCGATACTAATGCGCACCATTGAGCGTTTTCATGCCTATGACAAGACCATGAATATCATATTGGTGCTACCCGAAAGTCAGCAGCCTTATTGGCAACAGCTGTGCCGTGACTACCATTTTGACATCTCCCACACAGTAGTCAACGGCGGTGCTACTCGTTTTGAGTCTTCTCAAAATGGTTTAAGTGCCATCCCCGAAGATGTCCAAGGATTGGTGGGAATCCACGATGGCGTGCGTCCTTTTGTATCCATTGATACGATAGAACGCTGCTTCACTACTGCCGAAGATACTTACGCGGTCATTCCTGTACTGCCCGTGACCGACACATTACGCTACGTCGACAAGGCGGGAGGCGGCAAAAACGTGTTGCGCAGCGACTATCGCATCGTCCAAACACCACAAGTTTTTGACATCGCTTTGGCTCGTCAAGCCTTCAATCAGCCCTATCAGGAGTCATTCACCGACGACGCTTCGGTCATCGAAGCTTTGGGTTGTCAGGTAGCCATGACCGAAGGAAACCGCGAAAACATCAAAGTTACGACTCCTTTCGACCTTACCATCGCCGAAGCACTGCTCCGTTGATATTCCATCCCCACTCTTTCTCACCACACATCCCTAACATTCACCACCCAAACATGACCTCCATCCTCGACCAAGACATCATGTATCTTCCCGGCGTTGGCCCAAAGAAGAAGACCTTACTGGCTAATGAGCTTGGCGTAAACTCATGGCGCGACTTGTTAGAGACCTACCCTTATAAATATGTAGACCGCAGTAAGATTTATCATATTGACGAATTGAACGGCCAAATGCCCTTTGTCCAAATCAAAGGCAAGATTCTTAGCTTTGAGGAATTTACTACTTCACCACGTAAAAAGCGCATTGTAGCACACTTTTCCGATGGACATGGCGTGGTCGATTTGGTGTGGTTCCGGGGCACACAATATATTTATAAGAGCTATCAGGTGGGTGTGGAATACATTATTTTCGGCAAACCAACCATCTACGGTGGCCGTTATCAGTTCGCGCATCCAGAGATTGAGAAGGTCGAAGACCTACAACTCAACGAGATGGGCATGCAACCATATTACAATACGACCGAAAAAATGAAAAATCACGGCATGACCAGCCGTGCCATCGAAAAACTAACAAAAACGCTCGTCAGCAAACTGCCGGAAAACGCCATCGGTGAGACACTGCCACCGTTCATCACTACGCCACTCCACCTCATCTCCAGAGAGCAAGCCCTGCGATTAATTCATTATCCCAAGAGCCTCGACGATTTGCAACGAGCGCAAGTGCGCCTCAAGTTTGAGGAACTATTCTACGTACAACTCAATATATTAAGGTACGCGAGTGATCACCGCCGCAAATACAAAGGTTATAGTTTCGCGCATGTGGGCAAAGCTTTTAATGACTTTTACGCGCAAAACCTGCCGTTTGAATTGACCGGAGCGCAGAAGCGAGTGATGCGCGAAATCAGGTCGGACATGAACAGCGGCCAACAGATGAACCGTCTTTTACAGGGCGATGTAGGTTCGGGCAAGACGCTGGTGGCCCTTATGAGCATGCTCATTGCCATCGACAATGGCTTTCAGGCCTGCATGATGGCACCGACAGAAATCCTCGCCGAGCAACATCTTACCACCATCAAAGAATTTCTGAAAGGCCTTCCGATACGCGTGGAACTACTCACGGGTATCGTCAAAGGCAAGCAACGCAAAGCCATTCTGGAAGGATTGGCCACAGGCGAGGTGCAAATTCTCGTTGGAACTCACGCGGTGATAGAAGAAACGGTGCAATTTGCACGCCTTGGACTGGCCGTTATCGATGAGCAACATCGCTTTGGCGTGGCCCAACGTGCACGTCTTTGGGCGAAGAGCCAGAACCCTCCACACATCTTGGTTATGACCGCAACGCCGATTCCTCGTACATTAGCCATGACAATTTACGGCGATCTTGACGTAAGTGTCATAGACGAATTGCCACCGGGACGCAAACCCATACAGACGGTTCATAAGTTCGACAACCAGCTGACGAGCCTCTATCAGGGAATCCGACAGCAGATTCATCAGGGGCGGCAGGTATACATTGTCTTTCCATTAATTAAGGAAAGCGAAAAAAGCGACCTGAAAAATCTGGAAGAAGGTTATGAAACGCTCCTCCAAGTATTCCCTGAATTTAAGATCAGCAAGGTGCATGGCAAGATGAAAAGCACGGAAAAAGAAACCGAGATGCAGCAGTTTGTCCAAGGCATCACACAGATTCTCGTAGCCACGACGGTCATCGAGGTGGGCGTAAACGTGCCCAATGCCTCGGTCATGGTGATTCTCGACGCCCAGCGTTTCGGGCTTTCCCAGCTCCATCAGTTGCGTGGCCGGGTGGGACGAGGGGCCAAACAGTCTTATTGTATCTTGGTAACGAATCACAAACTGACCGAAGAAACACGTAAGCGCATCGACATTATGTGCGACACCAACGATGGTTTCCGAATTGCGGAAGCCGATCTCAAACTACGTGGTCCCGGCGATTTAGAAGGCACACAACAGAGCGGCATCGCCTTCGACTTGAAGATTGCCGACATTGCCCGCGATGGACAACTGGTACAGATGGCCCGCGATGAAGCACGGAAAATCATCGACGACGATCCCACCTGCGAAAAATCGCAGAACAGCATGCTATGGAACAGGCTCAAAGAGTTAAGAAAAACTAATATAAATTGGGCTGCCATCTCATAAGACTCCTTCTGTTTATAGGCATTATAACGTCCCTATAATCAATCAGTTATTTGTTAAAAATCCAACAAAAACTGTTAATCCAACCATCACTTTAGTCCTTTTTTCTTATCTTTGTGCCATCATTAAAGGAAAATGATGGATTTTTCAAATGGTAATTACCATTTCATTTGTATTCTATCTCCTTTATATTTGTGGATTTTTACTTGAAATCTACATACCTATTTAAACCTAAATAACAAAGTATGGATTTAAAGAAACATCTTCGAAGAATTTCTATAGCGACCTTATTTGTATTGATTACGCTTCCCATGGCTGCACAAGACCTATTGGCCCGACAAGCTCCGGTCGACCGAAAGATGAAAGCTGTGGACACATTGATGTTCAAAACACTCACAACACGTGAGGAAGTAGAATCACCGGCCGCACAACTCTATGAAGACTTCAATAATCAATACGCACATCGCATAGCCAATGTTCCCGATTCTTTCAAGATAAGTCTGCGTCATTTCTGCATGCCGACTACCAGTCGCGTAATCACCAGTAACTTCGGTCCACGCTGGGGAGGTCAGCATAAGGGGCTTGACATCAAGGTTTATATAGGCGACACCATCCGTTCGGCATTCAGTGGCAAAGTGAGAATCGTGAAATACGAAGCTGCAGGCTACGGAAAATACGTGGTCATTCGCCATCCCAACGGCTTAGAGACCATCTATGGACACCTCTCGGCACAACTCGTAAAAGAGAATCAGGTGGTACGCGCCGGCGAACCCATTGGTTTGGGTGGCAATACGGGTAGAAGTACAGGTTCCCATCTTCATTTCGAGACCCGTCTTTGTGGCATGGCACTCAACCCCGCGTTGATGTTCGACTTCCGCAATCAGGACATAACGGGCGACTATTATTTCTATAATTCACGCACGTATGACGACGAATCCAAACTCGCCACACGTCTTCGTGGTAAGATCGACAATGGTAGTTACGCGAAAGACCTTGGCCGCAACGAGGGCAACAACAATGGAAACAGCAACACTAATGAAGAGATTGCTTTCTATAAGGTCAAGTCGGGTGAATCACTCGCTACGATTGCCCGGAAACGCGGTGTAACGATTGATCGTCTATGTGAACTGAATCACATCACAAAATCAACACGAATCCGTCCCGGACAGATTCTCCGTTGCTCATAAAAGTAATATAAACAGCAACGAATTATTAGCTAGCCTTCTTCTTTATGGTAAAAATAAGAGCCATATCTTTTCCGCGAATGCGGAGACAGATATGGCTTTCTTCATGTCGGTATGTCATCTGCAAAGATTCAGCGACCCCTATTTCTTAAATATTCCGCGCACTACAAACCACAGGTGAACGGCTATCGTCGACAGCAAACCATAGTGGCGGCGCATCACTTGGAAGCGTTCGAGCAGTGACGCACGATGATTCTTGACACTCATTCCGCCCGCTAAGTAGTTGACTACGACTGCGTTCACATTACGAAGGGGCAACTGTTGACGCGCCGCGTCTTTCATAATCCGAATACACCAGTCCACATCGGCCGACAATTTATAGCGTAAATCATACGGATTGCGCTTGGCCAAGTCAACACGTGGGTAGAAAGCCTGATGGCAAACTACCATTCCCTGCAAGAAAGAGCGCCACGTCAGCCGCTTGGGAGGCGACAGTCGCCGATGACGCAAGAACTTTCCCGCCTCATCCACAATGTCCGTATCACCATAAAGCACACCTGGATACGTTTCGCCTTCGCCCACACTGTTGGCAATCATTTCCAAAGTATCGCGCGAAGGCAGCACATCGCCCGCGTTCAAGAACACGAGATAATCTCCCGTTGCCATCCCAATCCCTTTATTCATCGCGTCGTAGAGCCCGTGATCGGGTTCCGATTTGAAGACCACACGATGCAAACAATCTTCCGCCACTTCGTTTTCCTGCCGATAGTTTTGGATTAATTCCACGGTTCCATCGGTCGAAGCACCGTCAAGCAAAATATGTTCTACCTCTCTCCAGGTCTGTTGTCGCACGCTGTCGAGCGTCCGCTGAAGCAGACTTGCGGCCTGATAGGTACAGGTTATGATAGAAAATGTTATCATAATCGGAAATGTTTAAAGGCCATCGCCTGATTATAAACTTCGATATAACGCATAGCCACGCTCTGCTGCGAATAATTGCGGGCCACCTTAGCTACGGCCTGATGGCTGATGGCTTCGTAATCAGCTTCAAATAACACCCATTTCATACCTTTTGCCAGGTCTTCTACATCACGAAACCGGGCCACATAGCCATTCTTTAAATGATCTATCTCCTCCGGAATACCACCCACTTTGAAGCCTACACAGGGCACACCACATGCCATGGCCTCCATAATCGTGTTGGGAAGATTGTCCGACAGCGACGGCAAAACAAAGGTATCTACGGCGTTATAGACATCAACAATCGTCTTTTCATCGCTTACATAGCCCAGCGGATACGCGGGCAAAGCCAACTGTTGGGCCACTTCTTCTGAGTGTCCGCCCAAAATCGCGATAGCCGTATCTTCTTTTCGTTCGGGCTGTTGGTCCACCCACTGCCGCACGGCATCGATGAAATAATCCATTCCCTTGCGCTTATCCGTCACTCGTTGCGACACGAAGAGAATGATTTTTTTATCCAATGGCAGCCCCACCCGACAGCGAGCATCGGCCTTATCACGACGACAAAAGACATGTGTATCAATCGGATTAGGGATAGAAGTGACGTGTTGCCCCATCAACAGCGCGCTTTGCTTGGCCTGAGCCTCAAGCCATCGGCTGCACGACACAAAGAAGATGTTAGCGCCCTTGAGCATATTCAGCTTCTTGCGCCAAACGCTTGCCGCCAAATCGTTGTCACCGCCACCGCCCGGAAGCAGATAACAATGCTTGCATGCCGACTTAAAATAATTACACTGATGCGAATAATGACAGATAGCCGTGGCCGGCCAGATATCGTGCATCGTCCATACGACCGACTTGCCACTGGCCAATATCTTCCGAATACCCCGCAACGAGAGCATGCCTTGGTTAATCCAAGAAAGGTGAATCACGTCGGCCTCCTTAAATTCGGGCAGCGTCGTGATGTCGGCACCGGCATTGGCGATGTCGATTTCAAAAAGGCGGGTCTTTGAAAAATGCAGTCTGAGATAGATACAGAAGCGTTCCCATAAAAAATTGAAACGCAAACGAAGCGAATTGGGCAGCCCTACCACCGTGATATCATCGGTTTCTTTATCCCGCACCAACATTTTCGCCTTCACGCCATTATTGTTAAGCGCGTCTTTCAAACGGTTGGCCGCAACGGCAGCGCCACCGGTTTTCTCACTTGTGTTTACTATCAGCACTCTCATCGTATCAGCCAAGCTTTATTTTCATAGATACAAGGTCAATGAATTTGAATCCGCACGAAGCGTCACAAGCCTAAAAACGGCTTAATAACTACGCTCCATGCTTTCATCCAAATACGATTGACCTTTGCAAATATAATTAAATTTCGGGAAAATATCCGTCAAACCCTATAAAATAAAGTGCCGGTACGTGCCTGTTCAAGCGTTCTGACCCGAAGGAGGAGCAAACATTACTCCAGCAAGTGAACTCTTAGAGGAATGACAACGCCTTCCAAGGAGGTTTCGTTTACGGCTTTCAGCATCAGCTTCAAGTTGAGGAAATATCCTTCCTTCTTAGCTTCCGTCACTTCAAAGATGGGATTTGCAAGATAAATATCAAGCTCACGCCCCATGCCCGACGTAGGTTTCCACACGGTAACAAAAGAAGATCCGTTACCATTTTTTACTTCTTCGACTGATAAATCAATAAATTCTCTACCACGCTTGATGCTCTTCTGAGCCTTTCCTATCCAAGCGTTTACTGGATATACCTTCACTTGCGAAAGCTTGTCGCCGTCAGCTGACTTTCTAAACTTCTTACCAAAGTATTGTCCCAGTTCCGTGCTGCCGGCCAAAAGCAACTCGTCTTTCAAGCTGGCAAGCGACTTAAATCCCTCGATCGTTCGTTCAAACTGCGCCAACTTCGTTTCTGTTCCGTCGTTGGTCGTCAGTTCCAAGGTGACCGAAATGCTATTATTACCATCATTCTTCATCTTATGGGCAATCAGCGGCACGAACTTATCCTTGTCGTATTTCAGCAAACTGGTATAGAATATGTCAAGATTCTCATACACGCCGTGCATATAGAGCAACTTGGCCGCATCGGTATTGACCGCCACCTGATTCTGATAATACATGTTCTTGTCGAACAATACCGACGGCGCACCATTCACACCACTCCCCGTATTGCCCTTCATGCCTTTGTAGGTAACGACAAACAAGATTCGTCCTTTTCCACTATTTTCCGGCACATATTTAACATCACTGATTGTAGTCTTGTCCAAATCTTCGGCCGTAAACGTGTAATGGCGCGTACCATCGGGCGCGGAGGCCGTGAAGTCGATAAACTGCGCCAAATAGCCGGTCGTGAATTTCGACGCATCTTTCAGCCGATAGAGCGTATCGAAGTCAAAATCTTTCTGATAGTCAACGCCGCTTTTCCACGTTGCCACCACCCGTTTGGCCATCGCCTCGTCGGTAGGTTTCTGCGCAAAACCCGCAAAGGCGACAACCTTCTCAAAGGCTTTGCCGGCCATGGTGCCCACAACATTCAGGCTAAACACGCCCTCTTGTTCATTGCGGCTCACCTCGCTGACACCCGTAACGCTGATTTCACGGCCGCCGATGGTCTTCGCGCCACTGGCAGTCTTTGCTTTTTCCAAAGCCTGATAAACGGTTAGGCTTTTATCCAAACCAAAATAGGCTGTTAATTCCTCATCCTTTATGCCTTCTTCTACCTTTTGTGACGGCGTCGACGGATGATTCTTGTTATTCTTAGGCTCGTCTTTGTCGCATGCCAATAGCATGATACATAAACTAAGCATCAACAAAACTTTCTTCATTTCTGTGATTACTTTTATTCATTCATAAATATAAAAACGGAGGCTTTCTGCCTATTGGCAGACGATAATCGTTATCCCGAATCGCGCACTCTCTATTGATCGGATGCAAAAATAAGAAAAAAACAGCCGTTTCCCACATATTTTAATATAATATAGCTTATACGTGAGCGTATTATAGTTTTTTTTCTGAAATGGGAAAACACACGCTGTGTGCGCACACAACTTGTTGACTTAGGTCAAGAATACGCCCCTTTTTGAAGATAAATGCTATAATTGTTTGCGCACACAGTCAAACTATTGTACCTTTGCATCATCAAAAGGTTAATAGATTGTTTAGGTTAGTAGTAATAGATTTAATAGATTTAGGTTTTTAGTTATTAGGTTTTAAGGTAATTTGATAGATTGTTTAACAGGAGACAATGAGGACTGTGAGGTTATCATTTGTTTACGAAAAAGAATTTTTAGTTAAACATAGGCTAAGCGCCGGAGCTCGTGTTGAGTTCCGGCGTTTACATTTTACGCCCAGTCTTATAACTCTGAGGCGCTCCATTGGCTTCACTATAAGAGGGCATAAGAAGAGAAAACGCGATGTCATTTTATTTTACAAATGCCTCTTCGTGGTTGCGTTATTTGCAAACAAAAATACTTTGGCCCGAAAAAACGCCATTTTTCACCACTTCCGAAAGCCACTGACAGACAACTACTTAGCTTTTTCAACCACGCCATTCCATAGATTTCAACGGCTCAAAGCATAGCTTTTGGCACGTAAAAGCAGCCTTTTCACCACGCAAAAGCTATGCTTTGAGCGTGTAAAAGGGCCACGATTAGCATGTAAAAGCATAGTGAAGAACAGGAAACGACCTGTTTTCTCACTTCATTTGGCCCAATATGAGAATATATTTGGCTAAATGAAGCAAAAAACAAAGGCGTTTTTGAGTGAATGAAAGTTTACAAATCAGCCTTCTTTTGAGTGTATGAAGGCAAGTGGTTTTCGATGGATTGGATTGTGCGCAAAGCGCGTTGGCGAAACAAACAAATCACATTTCGCGCAATCTATATACAAAAAACGGAACGTGAAGGCTCACGTTCCGTTTTTATAATGCTTCCTATTACGCTTTCTCTATCAAACAGACGGCATAGGCGGAGATGCCTTCTTCCCGACCGGTGAAGCCCAATTTCTCTGTCGTAGTGGCCTTGATGGATACTTGGTCTTCGTCAATGCCCATCACTTCGGCCATACAACGCCTCATGGCCTGCACGTGCGGATTAATCTTGGGGCGTTCGGCGCAGATGGTAGCGTCGATATTACCGATACGATAGCCCTTTTCGGCTATCAACCGAACCACCTCACGCAAGATAATCTTGCTGTCCATATCGAGCGTAGCACTGCTATTGTCGGGAAAATGATAGCCTATATCGCGCATATTGGCGGCGCCCAACAAGGCATCGCTGACCGCATGCAGCAACACGTCGGCATCGCTATGGCCCAAAAGGCCCTTCTCATGGTCTATCTTGATTCCACCCAGCCACAAATCGCGGCCTTCTACCAGCTTGTGGACATCAAAGCCCATTCCTACTCGTATCATTTCCTGATGATTTTATCGTTTAAACAAGTCCTTAATACCATCCATATCGAAGCTCACCGTGAAGCGGAGCGTCTGGTCGAGCGGGTTGCTCTTGGCCGTGGCGATGACATATCCGGCGTCAATCGACATCACATTCATCTTGAAACCGGCACCTACCGTGAAATACTTCATGTTGCCTTTGCTTTCACTCTCATGGTGATAGCCCGCACGCACGGTGAATTTGTCATTATAAATGTACTCGCCGCCCAATGACCACTGCACTTCCTCCAATTCTTCCTTGAATCCGCCCGGAGCGTCGCTGAAACTTTTGAAGATTCCACCGATACTGGATTGGTCGTAATAGTCCTTCTGCAGCCGCGCGTCGTAGTCAGTTCCCGACTCGTCAGCACCCTGAATGGGATAGGTAGGCACCAAAAGTTTGTTGGCATCGGCCGAAATCGTAAACTTGTTATACGCGTCGACAGGCACCAACAGGGACGCGCCCAAACGTAGGTTGGTAGGAATAAACTCGCTGTTGTTGGAACCCCCGAACGTGATTTTGCTACCGACATTCGATATATTCAATCCGAGGCCCAACTGACATTCACGCTGTCCCAGCATGATATAGTTCTGATAGTAGGCCGCAATATCAGCCGCGAACGCGCTTCCGGGCGTCGTTTCCTGCGTATAATCATAGGTCAGGTCGGAATAAATCCATCGGATGGCCGCGCCCAAGGAGAACTTTTCGCTCAGCATCAGCGAATAAGCCACATCGAACGACATCTCATAGGGGTTGATGGTCATGTCATATTTGTTGTCGCCCGAGCTGCTATACCCCACTTCACCCAAAGAGAAATAGCGCAGAGAGGCACTTACCGCACTGTAATCGCCAATGCGATAGTAGCCCGAAAGATAGCCCAAATCCATGTCGCTCACCAACTGACGCAACCACGGCGTATAGTTGATGGCCACGCCGGCACGCGAAATCGTAAACGGATACTTAGCGGGGTTCCAGAATTGCGACACGGCGTCGGGATCGGTTGCCACACCCACGTCGCCCATACCGGCCGAACGCGCGTCGGGCGCAATCATCTGAGAGGTTACGGAGAATCTTACGGGATGAAAAATCTGGTCTTTCTGTGCCGATATACCAAGTGTATATGCCAGCAGAGAAAGCAGGCTTATAAGTCTTAAACGGTGAATCTTCATTTTGTTTTATACGTTTTATCTATCATTTATTATCATAGTAGAAACGCATAAGACTATGATTTATTGCCTACGATAATCAGTTTCTGTGCCTTCGACGCACTTTTGCTGCCATCGCAAGCCACTTTCACACGATAAATGTAGATGCCCGGTTGCATGCGGGTGCCGTCATTCTGCCGCAAATCCCAATCTACACGATAGGTGTTTTCGGTAGAAACGCCATGCTCTACACGCGACCAGCAGAGGCGTCCCGACGTATTGAACACCTCGACGGTCACATCCATCCGACTGCCACGGCGGTCGTGACTAATGAGGAAGGTCGTGGCGGTGCGCGCCGGATTATTGGTCACACCGATATGGCGGAGCTTCGGTGTCAGGCTCGAAGCCACTTCAAAACGCAATTCTGTCGTGGAAGAATTGTTGAATACGTCCCATGCCCTGAAAGAAAGCTTGTGGGGGCCGGGCGCGAGTTCGGGGATATTGAAGAAAAGCGATCCTTTCGTATAGCTACCGAAGTCGAACCGGAAATAATCGTTCAGCCGATAGGTCGTTGCCGCGTTGCCATCGATGACCAATTCCATATCGTGACCGATGCCCGCGCCCGACACGTTAATGCCATTCATGTCCTTCAACTCGGCCACAAACAATGGTGTAGGATTCACCTTGTCGCCATTTTCAAACTCAGGCGTATTGAGATAGCAGAACAACGAGGGGCCTATGCTGTCGTTCACGATGGTTTCCGAACCGCCCACCATAAAGTCATCGCAGGCGCCATGACCTATCAAATGCCGCTCCGCATCGACCGCATAGAGATTCATCAAACCGGAACCCGAACTGTAGTTCATGTCTTTGGGCACGGCAAAGGTCAGCGCGAAACGACCCGCACGCACACTGTCAGCACCTTGGAACAGGGTCTGGACACGATCCTTGAACACAAACGCCTTATCAACCTCGCTTTCTTCGTTCATCCGACAAGTAATTTCTTCCTCCGAATCACGCACCATCAGGTTGACAATGCCTTTAAATTGGTCTTGTCCCTCTACATGACCGGCTACCCGAACGATAGCTCCGGCCTTTAGAACAGGCTTCACGTCGCCTCCGACAGCCACGCCGTTGATGGAGTCGATGACCACTTGACAGGTGGGCAGATTAAGTCTTACGGCCGGATCGCCCAACAACGCGTATTGCAACTTGTTGATTGTAGGATCCTGTCCTGTTTCTATCACCTCTATCTTGGCCAAGCGCTGTGCCTCTCCTATCGTGTTATAACGGCCTTCGGTCTGCCCTAACGCGTATTTAACATAGGCTGCGTTGAGCACCCGATTGTAGGAAACATACACCGTTCGAGTGGTTCCGTAGAAAGCAAAGGAGCCTCCGTTGGGATTGAGAACGGCCGCCTCGCCGATGGTCGGTACACTCCCGTCGAACGGCATGATATCGCACGAAGCCGTAATCCACAGCGGCAGATTCTTATGATTAAAGGTTGCGAAATCTGTTATACGCAACACGCCCTCGTCAGAGATTTGGTATTCTATGCCATGGCCTGAATAATCCATGATGAGCGCGCCGTTCTGCTGTTGCTGCTTGATGATGCGGGTAGCGTCGGGGTAAGTCTTTTCCGTACTCGACGCGACTCGTTCGTAAGCGTCCCACATTACTTTCTTCACCACAAAGCCCGGATATGCCTTCAGCGTTTCTTCGGCCACCTCATCCGCTTGCTCCATGTGGACGTTATGATTGCCGTCATCGCCCATGAACATCAGCGTGTTCTGCCAGGCTCCGGCATTCTGATTGTTCACGTAGTTGATGGTCTTGTCCACCATTACCCCGGCCTCTTCGGGTGTCGTCACGGGCATTCGGCCAACCGCCAGATCAGGTTTGCCGTAGGAATTTTCACCATCGGCGGTGGTCAACTCCTCACCGTCGTCGAGCAACGTGTAGAAATCGTCCGTCACATAGCACTTGATGGAATTGAAAGAGTTCTCGCTTTCGTAACACAACAGATGATCCGCGGGGCTCTTTTGCCGTCCGTCGCTCGTCAGCATGCGGTTGTCCCACAGCCCGTCGCCCATCAACAGCAGATAACGGGGCTGCTCCTGCACGGTCGAAGCACGGTCGTAGAGCATCTTCAGATAGCGTTTGTAGGCCGAAGCATCGGGCGTGCCGCTCGAAAACTCATTATACAGCTCGTCGGCAGCCACGATTTTGACGCGCAAACCATCCTGTTGCTCATGAAAACGCTGAAGTCTTACGGCCTGTTCCCGCAACTTCTGCGACTCGGGAATGATGATAACCATGTCGATGACGCCATCGCCATGCAGGTTCTGATTAGCTACCGCCCCCACATACTCGGGCGATGGGAACGTACCGGTGAGCTTGGGCGCCGCCACAGGCTTATCCCAAGCCATCGACACATAATCGAGGCGCATCGGGCCGCCTGAAACGACGCGCAAACCAACTGTCGCCGACGCCTTCAGAGCGCTGACGTCATAGACGCCTATGGCCTGATTGCCATGGTCGTGCGAACCGCGAAGCTTCACCTCAAGCGTGCCGAGCACCTTGCCGTCAAGCAATACTTCCACCTCAGTCTTCGTCTGAGCCGTCACGCAGACCGATAACCGGGCGCGATCGCTCAACTGTGGATTGGCAACGAGCAGTTCCTTGGTCTTCCCAGCACTGATAGCCTCGACGTCAAACAGGTTTCGGCCGCCGTGATACCACGAAAAACCATCGACTTCGTAGAGCGAATGGTAATCGATTGTGGAAGGATAAAAAGAAGAAAGGAAGGTGGTCGAATCCTGTTGCAACGCGGGCGCGTCGGATTCGGTCAGGAAATAATAACCATAATCTGAATAAGGATTGCGCGTGCGGCGTGTGGCAGCCTTGTCACTCCACGACACCGGCCCTTGCGCGTAAAACAATCGGCGACCATTCACGACACATTGGGCCACCTCATGCAAATCATCGGTCTGCCGCAGATAGTCGCCCGTGAGCACTTCGGGCTGCAATGCGCCGCCATAACCGTAGATTCTGACCTTGCTTGCGTCACTAAAGCCGGCCTTACGCGCCAGTTCGTCGGTCAGTTGATAGACACCCGACGACGGCACTCGTATCTTAGCCCAACGTCCCGAAGCCAAAACAGAGCGCTCGGTATAGCGCTCGGCCACGGGCACCGGCCCTTTTCGCAGCTCTCCCGCACGTGTAGCGACAGGCCGCGGACGTGCTTCTATCTGGAGCATGAAGCCCACCAAGAAGCGATAACGGTGTTCGTGAAACGCCAAAGGCATCAAATCGATCTGCAAAGCGGCTTGCTTGCGGTCGTAAGTAATTTGCTGAAGGACAATCGGCAAGGCAGCTAACGGCTCATTGGTCTTGCGCAAATAGGCGTCAACGTCGGCCGGCAACATGTCGAGATACTCGGGATAGAGCAGCTTAACCTGATAAATTGAGTCTTGATATTGGCCCGAAAGGGGCAAGGAAAAAGCAAAATGAGGGAGCAGGCTGTCAATCCGTACTTGATCATAGGTCAGATTAAAGAATCGTTGATAGGCTTGCGCATGCAGCGTTAATAACAAACCAACGATGCAAAAGAAAAACCTGAAATGCTTCATATTGCGATAAAAGTGCCCGAAACATGGGGCATAAATGAATTATTTACAATTAAATTCCAACACTTTACGGTCTTCCAAATAACCTTCCAAATGGTCCTTTATATGGACGGGACCGCACGCTGTGGGGCATCCGGTGTAGAGAATGTCACCCGTTTTGAGCGTGAAATACCGGCTGATGTAGGCAATAAGCTCGTCCACTTTGTAGAGCATGTCGCTCGTACAGCCCTCTTGCACGGTCTGACCGTTGATGTCGAGGTGGAAATGCAGGGCCTGAATGTCACGGAACTTGTCCAAACTGACCCACTCACCGAGGGCCGCCGATCCGTCAAAACCTTTACAAAGCTCCCACGGCTGGCCCGCCTGACGGAGTTTCTGTTGCAGTTCACGAGCTGTAAAGTCAATGCCCACCGTCACGGCATCATAGTAACGGGGCGCAAAACGCTCGGAAATGGTCTTGCCCAACTTGCAGATGCGCACCACGATTTCGGCCTCATACTCGATTCGTCCCATATGATCGGGGATGAAAAAAGGCTTGTGATCCTTCAGTAAAGCTGAGTCGGCTTTCGTGAAAATGACCGGGGCCTCTGGTTTAAAGAACGAACCTTCTAACGATTTATTGTGGTCGAGATAATTCATTCCCACTGCAAATATCTTCATAACGCTTCTATCATATCATTCTATTTACAAAGGTCTGCATTTTTTTTGACACAAACAAGCATATCCATAGTTTTTGAAATGGCCGGTCGTATGCGCACCCACACGCCGACAATATGAGTGAACGCAAAGGGCAGAAAGTAGAAATTGCGGATGATAAATTTGCTCTAATCCGTTTTTTTTATAATTTTTGTGTCACAAAAAGTATTTGTTTGCGTAATCATAGTAACGAAGAAAGAAATTCGATGACAGTCGACGAATATAAACAAGAGGTAAAACGGACGCGACCACAACTGCTTTTCATTGCCCGAAAGTACATGGGCAGTGAGGAAGAAGCCGAGGACGTTGTGCAGGACGTGCTGCTCAAGTTGTGGCAAATCTGCGATACCTTGCGCATACCGATTGACGGTTTCGCCACGATTCTTGTTCGCAACCACTGCGTCGACCTTCTTCGGCGTCGGCCTAAAAGCCAAGATATCAATGAAAACTTCACCGATGAAAGTCGCGAGGATGACGAACGAATCGAGAAAATGATGAAAATCATCGACCGATTGCCCACCTTGCAGCAGACGCTCATTCGACTCCGACACATGGAAAACATGGAGATGAAGGACATAGCAGCCCTCGTCGGGAGTAACGAAGTGGCGGTAAGAAAAGCATTGAGCAGAGCTCGGCAGGCCATCAGAAACAAGTATTTAAACGACAAGGAACATGAATAACGAAGAAAATATCAGACAACTGGTGGACCGCTTCTTTGAAGGCGAGACCACACTTGCTGAAGAACAACGGCTTTATCGCTACTTTCAGGGCGACGATATTGCGGCCGAACTGCTGCCGCTACGCGAAATGTTCGTGTCATTGGGCTGCATCGGCACGGAACCGGCGAAGCAAACGACTTCGGAAAGCACTGCGCCAAGCAGGCTGAAAGTCAATTTCAGACGAAGAATCATCGGTGTGGCGGCTACCGTAGCGGTATTATTGGCAGCGGGCACGGCCCTCATCCACATCGACCATGAGCAAAACTACTGCAAAGCCTACGTCAACGACCACCTCGTGACGGATCAAGTGGCCATCATGAGCAGTGTGGACGCGACAATGGGCGACATCAACGAGGCCGGACAAACGGACGTAGACCGCCAACTGCGTGACATTTTTGGCAGCAGCGAGGACAACGCCCATCATTAGAAATCATCACAAATCAATACAACGGATATGTTAAGACGAATCTTACTCATACTCATCACGCTTCCGATTTGGGGCATCATGTATGCCCAACAGGGACTGAACGTCAACGCATTGTTTGACGGCAAGGTCGTGACGAAAGCACAAACGCAGGAAGCAAAGGTGGTGGAAGTGAAGGTGAAAGGCCGTGCGCTCAGCAAATACAACCTCAACTTCTACCGCAGTTACAGCTTTCAGGCTACACCGGAGCAGAAGGCCAAGGTGGACGAACTGGTGGAACGCGATCGGCAGAATGCCGTAAGCAGTGAGACGACACGGCGCGGTCGCAACACAACCATGATCCTAACCATGATTCCCGACGGCGCCAACAACCGCTTCGTGTGCTACATTACCAAGCACAACGACAAGCAAATAAACCTTACCGTGGTTTATATGGAAGGACGGGTAAAGAACATCAGCGAATTAAGAAAATTAATAAAATAAAACGATAAAACTATGATGAAAGCATCACTTTTAGCATTGGCGCTGGCACTTGGATGTCCGGTATTTGCCAACAACGTTGTGGAGAACGACACGATTGTGGTTCGTAATCCGAGAAAAGTAACCATTGTAGCCGGCGATTCGCTGCAATCCATTCTGATAGAGGGCAGCAACGACAACCCGAACTATCGCTACAGCAACCGTATTCAGCTGGTAGACAGCAACTATGTGTCGACATCGACCATCAACCGCGACACATGGGACATCTCGTTTGGCCCTTTCAAGAAAAAGGGAAAGGGGAAAACGCAGTTTGAATTCACGTCAGACTTCGCGCTGGGATTCTGCGGTGCCACGGACGCACCTGAACAAATGGACGTCAAACCGTTCAAGTCGTGGGAAATCTGGTGGATGATTGGCACCTACCGCTATCGTCCATGGCGCGACAACCACGCTTTTTCGGTGGGCATAGGTTTCGACTGGCGCAACTATCGCATGGTGGACAACTACCGTTTTACGGCCAACGACGACAAGGTTGTGACCATAGAGAAGTATGCAGACAACGCCAAACCTCGCTTCTCGCGCATTCATACGGTCGATCTGGCAATCCCTTTGCGCTATGAATACAAGGCAAAACACTTCGGATTTTCATTGGGACCGGTGGTGAATCTCAATACCAGCAGCAATCTGAAAACCCGCTATCGCATAGACGGAGCAAAGCATAAGGACACCACAGACAACCTGAAGACCAACTTTGCGACCATCGATCTGATGGGCACGATGACGCTTTGCAGCACCACTTTCTACTTTAAGTACAGCCCGAGCAGTATTTTCAAGAAAGGCTACGGCCCACAGTTCAAGACGTTTTCGTTCGGACTTATCCTGTAACGGCGGCACTCAACACGACCCAATCCCACAAATGCTCTATCCAACAAGCAAGAAAATGAATACCAAAAAGGGTGCACCTCATCATGAAGTGCACCCTTATTATTTGGTTTTCAAACGTTAGCGGAATTAGTCAGCTACGAGAGTGAAGCGCTTGTAAGCAACAATCTCAAGGCCCTGAGCCTTCAACCAATCCTTAACGGTAATCTTGTCACCTTCTGTGAACTGGAATTCCTGATCTACGAGGCAGTTCTCTTTGAAGAACTTAGCCAAGCGACCCTTAGCGATATTCTCAATCATGTTCTCATTGAGGCTGGCAGCTTTCTCGGCAGCAACGGTCTCTTTGATCTGCTTTGCCTTGTCTGCGTCCTCCTGAGTGAGCCATCCCTTCTTCACATTACTTTCGATGTGGTCGTCAGAATCTACGTGAGCGGGGTTGATACCAGCCTTCTTCAAAGCGGCAGCAACAGCCTTCTCAACCTGCTCTTCCTTGGTCTTTTCAACGGCAACCTTGTACTCCTCGTCCTTTACAGACTGGGGAACAGAGCTTTCGTCGAGCGCAACCGGCTTCATAGCAGCTACCTGCATAGCAATCTTGTGACCGGCATCCTCGTTCTCTGCATTGAACTGTACCATGGTAGCCAGTGTGTGCTTACCCATGTGATCGTAAACAGATACGTTGTCACCTTCGAGGAAGTTGTAGCCATCCAGCTCCATCTTCTCACCAGTGATGCCCGAACGCTGAGTTACAACAGCCTGAGCTTCCTCGCCGTTAGCCAGCTTCAGCACCTTCACCTCGTCCAAAGACTTGGCGCGGGCAGCAACAGCCGCGTCGAGAATTTCCTGTGTCATCTGGATGAAATCCTTACCATTGGCAACGAAGTCTGTCTCACACTTCACCGCAACCATAGCGGCAAAGCCTTCAACCTTCTTTACGAGTACGCAACCATTGGATGTCTCACGGTCAGAACGCTTAGCGGCGATAGCCAATCCACGCTCGCGGAGCAGTTCCTTAGCCTTGTCGAAGTCGCCTTCAGCTTCGGTGAGAGCCTTCTTTACGTCAGCAAGACCTGCGCCGGTCATGGCACGCAGCTTCTTGATATCTTCAATTGAAATAGCCATAATTATTGTTTTTCTTAATGTATTTGCTTAAAAAAGATAGGGGCTTAGGGTGCTGACAGGAGCATACAGATCCTATCCAACACCATAAGACCCTATAAAATGATTATTTATTCTGCTGCGGGAGCTTCTTCAACTTCCACCTCAGCCTCGTCTTCCTTACGAGCCTTGCGAGCACGCTTTGGCTTTGCGTCGGCTACTTCTTCAGTCTGCTCAGCGGCAGCTTTCTCGTCAGCCTTCTCTGCCTTGCGCTCTTCCAAGCCTTCAGCGATAGCACCGCAAACGGCGTTGAGGATAACCTCTACACTGTCCTTAGCGTCATCATTAGCCGGAATAACAAAGTCGATGTTCTTAGGTTCAGAGTTTGTATCAACGATAGCGAACACAGGAATACCCAGACGGTTAGCTTCTTTCACCGCAATGTTCTCCTTCATCACGTCAACAACGAAGAGAGCGCTTGGCAAACGAGTAAGATCGGCGATAGAACCGAGGTTCTTTTCGAGCTTGGCACGCTGACGGGTAACCTGCAACAACTCACGCTTTGAGAGGTTAGAGAAGGTACCGTCGCTCATCAGCTTGTCGATGTTTGTCATTTTCTTCACAGCCTTACGGATGGTTGGGAAGTTGGTCAGCATACCGCCGGCCCAACGTTCGTTTACGTATGGCATGTTAACTGCTGCCGCTTTATCAGCAACAACGTCCTTGGCCTGTTTTTTAGTAGCGACAAACAAAATCTTCTTGCCCGACTTAGCGATCTGTTTCATAGCTTCGGCAGCCTCGTCAATCTTGGCTACGGTCTTGTTCAGATCGATGATATGAATGCCATTACGCTCCATAAAGATATAAGGAGCCATAGCGGGGTTCCACTTACGCTTGAGGTGGCCGAAGTGGCAACCTGCCTGAAGTAATTGGTCAAAATTAGTTCTTGACATTTTTTCTTTTCCTTTGTTAAATTGTTTACTTTCCTTTGAAATTCTCTTAGAACCAGCCCGACAGTAATCTACGCCACCGACAGTCCCCTTTGGAACCGCGAAACATAAAGTCTGCCGAGTTTGGATACTAAACTTTTTGTCCAGTGATTAACGCTTACTGAACTGGAAGCGACGACGAGCTTTGGGCTGACCCGGCTTCTTACGCTCAACAGCACGGCTGTCGCGAGTAAGGAATCCTGCGTCTTTCAATGCCTTCTTGTCGTCGGCGTCAACCTTAACGAGCGCACGAGCAATCGCGAGACGCAATGCTTGGCTCTGACCGGTGAAACCACCACCGTAAAGGTTAGCCTTTATATCATACTTGCCCTCAGCCTCAAGGAGCTGCAGTGGCTGCTTAACCACGTACTGCAGAATAGCTGATGGGAAAAATTCTGTCAAATCTTTCTTATTGATAGTGATCTTACCGGTACCTTCTGTCAGGTAAACACGAGCTACAGCGCTCTTGCGGCGACCAATTGCATTAATGATTTCCATCTTGATTCTTATTATTTATACTGGTTAATATCAATTGCCTTAGGCTTCTGTGCTGCCTTATCATGCTCGGTTCCTTCGAATACATAGAGGTTGTCCAACAAAGCACGACCCAGACGTCCCTTAGGAAGCATACCCTTTACGGCGTGACGGATCATCTTGTCAACACCATTCTTACGTGTGCGAAGATCAGCCGGCGTATTGAAACGCTGACCACCGGGATAACCAGTATAGCGGGTGTAAACCTTATCTGTTTCCTTCTTACCGGTGAATACCACCTTAGAAGCGTTGATAAGAATTACGTTGTCTCCACAGTCTACATGCGGTGTGAAGCTCGGTTTGTACTTTCCGCGAAGCAGCTTGGCTACTTTAGAGCAAAGGCGACCTACAACCTGATCGCTGGCATCGATTACGACCCACTCCTTCTTAGCTGTTTCCTTATTAACGGAAATAGTCTTGTAACTTAAAGTGTCCATTTTAAATAATTAATTTTACTACTAAAAAACTTTTATTATTACATTCGATAACAGAGACCTCGCGGCGCCTCCAGTCTAAAAGAGACCATCCACAGCATTATCTCTGATGCAACGGCCGATTCCCTAACCGCTCTTCTCGGCCAAAAGAAAAGCTATTAACACGACCGCGCTATGAGAATCCTAAGCGTATTCCCACAATCGGACTGCAAAGTTACATATTTTATTACGAGTTTGATTCACGGGGCATATTTCACACTACACAAATTACAAAACATTAACTGTTTTAAAAATCATTAACGTCGTGCTTTTGATAATTCAATCCCACACAACCATTTTCCTTCCGAGAAACATCGGCAGCGATTTCTGAAAGATTCGCACGCCCCAAACCACCCATTTTTCCCACCCAAAGAGAAGCAATACGGCCAATAACGGAACATGAAACACGGCCGATTTGTAAACTTTTATACACCCAAAAGCGACCCATTTTTTGATAGCATCTAGACTTCCGCCAAATAGTATTTAGCAAGAAAAAGAGCGTTTATGAGTCTTTTTCCCCACGTTTTTCATGCTTTTAACCCACAAAAACATAGATTTTTCGGCCCAAAGCATAGCGATTACCCGCTCATCGCTATGCTTTCACCTCACAAAAGCAGCCCTTTTACCTTGTCAAAGCAGCCCTTTTACATCCTAAAAGGGCTGCTTTGACAAGAAAGAAACAGACCTCCACTCTTCTAATCATGCATAAGCTACTGGTTATCAACGCAATAACCAAACCTCAAAATCCTTGCGTTTTTTCGGGCAAAGATTCGTTTCGTGAAAAATAATGGCACTTTTTAAGGGGTCATTGTCAAGTTTTTTCATTGCCTGCAATCACACGGCATTCGTATCAAATTAAGGGAAAAGACTCCTCTATGGGAGAAAAGGGATGAGAGAAGCTGCTGTTTTTAGACATAAGTACATAAGAACATATTTTCTTCTGACACATATTGTCGAGATAGGCGGTCGCAAGCGACTACAGAAAACCTAATAAAAAGGGGATTCCATGCTTTTTAATGACGGCTCAGGGCGCAAACGTGAGCCGGGGTAATTCGTTCCAAGCTCCTCGTGTGAAGTCGGGTATCTCTACGGGAACGCTGCCCTGCCGGATGGAAAGGCTCGTCAGTTCGACCAACGACGACCATTCCACAGCGTCGTAGACATCCATATCGAGCGGCAATCCTTGGCGCAAACAGTGAATCAAGCGATAATCCATCATGAAATCCATACCGCCGTGAAAGCCGATTTGGCGTGCCTGCTCGCCATGAGTCTGATAAAAAGGGTGGTCATAACGGGCAAAGAACGCTTCTTGCTCGTTTATTTCGTCCGCGCCGGGAATGAGCGATTGCATCCGTCCATGGCTTCCCTTCTCTATAAAACCCTGCGTACCGCTCAACAGATAACGCCTTTCGTAGGGTCGGGGGCTGGATATGTCGTGCTGAAGAACGATGGTCTTGCCTTTCAATGTGGTAAGAATCGTCGTGTTCATATTGCCCAACCGACACTCGGAGGCCATATCGCGGCCCGCTACTTCGGGGTAATTGAACTGCCCATTGGAAACCGATACCAAACGCTCGAGCCGATCTCCCCGATGAATATTCATCGTCTGGCACAACGGCCCCAGGCCATGGGTGGGATAAGGATTGCCCGTTGTCAGCCAATGACCGATATAATCGGGACGTTTGGTAAAGTCGATGTTGCGCAAATCATGGACATAACTACCCTCAGCATGCGTGATTTCGCCGACAATTCCTTGCGAACAAAGATGCAAGGCGGCCATTTCAAACCTGTCGTAGCAGCAATTCTCAAGCATCATGCAATGGCGTCTGTAGCGCTCGGCCTCATCAACGATACGCCAGCAATCGGCTATTGTATTCGCAATCGGCACTTCGCAGGCCACGTGTTTGCCGTGCTCCATGGCATAAACCGCGATATCGGCATGCCATCTGATACTGGTGCAGATATAAACAAGGTCGATGTCATCGCGCCGACACACCGCTTTCCAGTCGTCGGCACCGCCATATTCATCGGGCAGCGGCTTGTTGTGCGACTTCAGAATATCTCGTGCCTCGTCTCTGTTTTCCTGTTGCAAATCGCAAAACACACGGATAACGACGCCGTCCAAGTGCATATAATTGACCAAAGACTGCCTGCCACGACGCCCCAATCCAATAAACGCGATTCGGACAATAGGAAGTGGCGCGCACTGAAGTGCCAACACATGAGGATATTTTCGAGTTTCGAGATTGTTCATTACACCTTTATTTAATATTACACGCACAAAAAAGCCGTTTATTCTATTGACGTGAAAACAAGAAAAATATTGTAATCTCCCGCTTGTTCGCGTCGTAAATCATCTTTAAAACGGGATAGAGGATGCTATACAGAACTAAAAATAGTAAAAGAAACCGACAAAAACACGCCTCCCTCGCAACAGGACAGCGTACTTTTGTCGGATAAGCGATGCGTGAAACTTCAGCAAGGGGCTAATATTGCAACAGCCCCTTCACCTTATTTACAAGTTCTTCACCACGCAGCGAGAAAGAGATGGCTTTTCCATCGGGGTCGACCAGCACTATCTTGGGAATGGCTTCCACGCCCAACATCTTGGCCGTCGGAGAGCCCCAACCCAACAAATCAGAAGCGTGGATCCATTCCGGCTGTATCATATCATGCTTTTCCACCGCGCTTCTCCAGCTTTCAGCCTTATTATCGAGCGAGAAACTGATCAACGCAAAACGTTCGGGCTTGTCTTTCACCAAGTCGTATAACGCACGGATGTGAGGAAGTTCGCGCAAGCAAGGGCCACACCAACTGGCCCAGAAATCGAGGATAACGAATTTGCCACGATAATCTGACAGGTATTTCGTTATGCCATCAGCCAACGGAAGCTTGACATCGGGTAACTCCGCACCCTCTTTCAAGTCGCGTGATTTCACATAATTGGAAAAAGAACGATAATAAGGATGCTGATGCAACACAGGCGAAATAGACTTCACAAGCCAACCGGCATGATACGCTTCAAAGTGAGAACTCAGTTCGTGTTCGAGCATAAAGGGTGCCAAAGGAGAGTCGTTGTGGCTCAACAAAAACTCTATACGCTCCGCGTCACACTGCAACAAGGCAGCCGCGCCCAATCGCAAGATCTGCGCACTGCCTGTCGGAGAATCCATAAAAGTCATTCCATGTTCACGAGTCAATCGCGTCATAGAATCTCTTTGCGCTTCTACACAGCGTTCAGAAATCGCTTTATACTCCAGATTCAACTTGTTTGTAGGCGTTCCGTCGGCAACACTACCACCAGGAAAGGCTGCGTTCGGAATGTTAATGGTCACGGTTCCCGGCTCCAACCAAAACGGAACATATCCATTATCAAAGCCCGTAATGAAACACATTCTGACGGGCTCACCCTTAGATAAGCGACGTGTAAAAGAGAAACTGCCACGACTGACAACAGCCGAGTCGACATTGACAAAACGATCAAACTCGTCTAACTCGCTCAAATATACTTTCTTCACAGTCGCATTTGCAAAGCGCAAGGAATCTTTGGCCATGCGGCCTTGGATTTGACACGTATTCTGTGCGTTCGCGCAGACCGTTGACAGCAACACAGCGGTCACTCCACAGATTAAACGGGTTATAACTTTCTTATTCATAAGTTTCTACTCCTTCCAAAATATTCTTTATTTTATTCACCATCTCTTCGCCCCTCAAATCGAAAGCGACAATCTGCCCTTTTGGATTCAAAAGTACCGTGCGAGGCACAGCCTCTACCTTGTAGAGTTTTGCGGCATCAGAGTTCCATCCTTTCAGCGTTGACACATGCAGCCAATGAGGGTGAGTAAGTTCATTTTTCGCAATACACTCCGTCCATTCGGGCTTCTTGCTGTCGATGGAATAGCTCAAGATGACAAAATTATCATGCCCTTCAGAGAGTTTCAACACCTGTTTCATAAACGGAAACTCGCGCCGGCATGGTCCACACCAGCTAGCCCAGAAGTCGAGCAACACGTACTTGCCTTTCAAATCAGAGAGGTTCATCGTCTTGCCGTCAGGTGTAACCGCTGTAAAATCGGGACCTTCGTTGCCCACTTTCAGCGTAGAAGACCGCAACATATTCATGATTTCACGATACATCGGATGTGACTTTAGCGACGGATCCAAAGCACGAAGCAACTCGCGCTCTACAAACTTCGGAACGAATACGTGCATCAAGCCGTAACGAATGATATACAATGACACGGGCGACTGATAGTGTTGGGCCACAAATTTCATCGCCGCGATTTTGTAAGCCAGTGTATTCGCGTTGAATACCGCCGTCTGATAAGGCATGAACTTCGCAGGAATATCTACGATATCTGCGTGTTCATCCATCAGTTTTTTCATGACCACACGCGCATTTTCACTCACTTTGTCATTCAGTTTCTGATAAGCGGCATAGATATCATTGGACTCTGTTCCACGTACTCTTGCCCCAACAGGGAAGCGTGCGTCGAAAGCATCAACGATGATATTACCCGGTTCCAAGAACAAAGATACAGCCCCATTGTCAAAACCCGTAATCGTATAAGCCTCTGTCATAGCAGGCGCGGTTCCTTTGAACGTAAACCGTTTGTTCTTCACTTTGGCAGAGTCGACAACAATGGTCTCGCCATCCACTTCATGGCTTAAGTAGACCATACCGACCTTCGCAGCAGTATTGCGCAGAGAATCAATGGTCATCGTTCCCTGTATGGTGAATTTACCACCTTTGCCCTGCCCCACCAGCGTAAGGGGCAGTAGCAAGATTAAAAATAATATGTTTCTTTTCATCATCTGAAAATAAATAGATTTACATGATTGATTTTAAATGAACCATTCCGTTCAGAATTGCTTGCTCAGAAAGTCCTCAAGCGCTTCGCCACGAAGGTCCTTTGCGATTATATGATTATCGGCATCGAGAATAAAAATGGCAGGTATGGCCGTCACATTATAGGCCCGTGACGTTTCGTCGTTCCATCCTTTCAATGACGAAACCTGTATCCAAGGCAGCGCGTCTTTCTTCACGGCTTCCACCCAACGGTCGCGCTTATCATCAAGCGAAATGCTTACAATCTCCAACCCCTTATCATGATAGGTGGCATAGAGCCGTTTGAGCAACGGATTGTTGAGCCGACAAGGACCACACCAACTGGCCCAGAAGTCGACAATCTTGATTTTGCCGGGCATTTTGCTCAAAGTGAAAGGCTGATTATCAATCGTAGGCAGGGTGAAATCGGGAGCCGGCTTACCGCTCGATAGTTTGGCGAGACGGGTGATGCGCTGTTGCAAAATACGCCCACACACCGAATTACGAGCACCTTGCCCTAATTTGTCATATAGTTTCCGACAATCCGCCACACCCAAATCACCGCTTTGAGCTTCCGCCAAAGCGTCGTAAGCCGACAATAGATTGTCATTATCGGCATGATAGCGGTCGACGATGTCTTGCAAACTGCGGCGATAGGTTTCCAACGAATCATTCAACAAGCTTGCGCTTCTGAACTTCATCGCTTTTTTCAGGCCATCATAACGCTCCTGCATCTGCTTAATTTCGGTTTTGCGCTGACGAACAGCATCGGCATAATCCAAATACGCAGTCTGCAAACGCCCACCTTGGACATAACGATTGCTGCCATTTGACAATGACGCTTCGTAGCGGACACCGGGTTCAGCAAACAAGACGAACCCACCGGTATAACCTTCCACGGCCAGCGTGGCAACCACCGGTTCGTCCAATTGTGCCTTCAATACAAAGCGAGAGCCTTTGAAATCAACACGTGCCAGCGTATCTAACTTTGCTTCTCCCGTGCGGACGATCATCAGCAATCGTCCTCGGGCAATACCGTCAATACTCCCCGCAATAACCGTTTCAGCCCCCGCGGCCCATCCCTTAGACGGGATGCAAGCCAACAGGAGTGCGGTACAGAAAAATATAAATCTGTTTTTCATCTTTACTATCGATTAGGTAGCTGATAAGAATATTCGTGAACGAATTGTATATCGGCAATCTTACCAAACTCATGACCATCTTTGTCGCGCGAATAAACCGCGGAGCGGAACGTTTCATCAACGTCTCCACCTACCGTTAGTTTCAGTTCGGTCACGGCACCTTTATCACCTTTGTTCAAACCAATGCTCAAATAACGGCCAAGATCGGCACTATAAAGCATCGTATTCTCCTCTCGGAACTTCATACAAGCCACTTCATAACCTGCCGGTGCTGTATAAATAATGACCTTGTCGCCATTACTAATGTTGTAACGGATAACATTGGCACCATCGATATAGAAGACATAATTGGTTGGGAACCACGTATTGTAACGAATGGAACTTACATCGCTCGGCGAAAAACCTTCGAGTACCTGTCCTTTAATCGTATAGGCCGGTGCGTCTGTGTCCGCAACACCTCCGCCCGAGTCTCCGTTATTACCTTTATCAGTATTAACAGGCGTCAACTCATAAAGATAATATTGGCCAGAAGCATCTTTAAAGATAAAGAACGGATGTTCTTGCTCATAATTCTCACGATATTGAATATAGCCATACACGCCAGTCTTTCCTACCGGTGACAAGGCTTTAGGAAGTTTTGAGAAATCGACATGCGCATCCTTCAATGGGTTATTCAACTGTGCATAATAGGCTTGTGGTTCTCCCCAAATACCATAACCGTCATCTCGGTTTACATGTAGGAATCGATTGTTCTTGCCATCCCAGAAGATAAAGTTCTCGCTTGTGATGACGCCGGCGGTTACTTTATAGTTTTTCTCACTGCCTTCCTCCTGTGCCGGGAACTTAAAGGACAATCTGGCACGTGCCGTAACGAAACGTCCGTCCTTACCTATTATATAATAATAGTCAGACTGATTGGAGGGGTCGCCCACCATGCCAATCTGATCGACTGTAAGAAGGCCCTGCTCGGAGAATGGCAAAACATAATGCTTGAAGTTATCCAACTTGCGATCAAGACCAAAAGGTTTGAATATCAAAGCTTCGTCGCCATTTTGGAACGCGACAAGGTTATCGCTCTCTATAACCTGAAAGTTGGGGCTAAACGTCACGGTTGCCTGATACATCAGCCTCATCGCATTGGCAAAAGGATTACCAAGTTCAGGATGGACTAAAGCGTAAGCATTGGTGCGAACATTAACCGCAGCGCCTACTTTCTCAACATTTCCCAACAGCATGTTACCCGGAGTTCCATGGAGCACGAACAGGCTATTCTTGAATATGGGACGAGTGGCTACGTTAAACTGCGCATAACGTGACAAATCCGTCGTTTTATCGTGAATCCGCAGTAGCACATTATAAGTAATCGGTTTCCCCAACGGCAGGACTACGTCCATATAGCCCTTAGTGGTAACCGTGTCTTTTCGACCTTTTCCGTCACGTGTATAATTGCGTATCCACGTAAAATCCAAATTGTCCAGATTGTTCATGAGTGACTGCTTGCAAGTGACAAGCACTCTCTGAAGCGTATCGGCTGCCGTCAGTGGCTGCGTAAACTCTATTGTAAGTCCGTTCAGCTGTTCTTCTGCCTCTGGCATGAACTTCACAGAGTCGATTGCATTCATCGTGTCAAAGGTATAATCATAATTCCCTTTATCCTGGTAGCACGAAGCCAACAACAGGAGGAATGCCAATGGATATAATATCTTTTTCATACGTATTTCTTATTCTGTTATTTATTCTACTTCGGGAAAAGTGAAGGCATAACTGCCACCGGCCACTTCCCTTCTGAACAACTTATTACATGCTTTGATTGTTTCTTCCCCGCCTAAAGAGGAATCCCAAGAGATGCTCCCCCACTCATTCATAATAGGAAAGAGCTGGTTCAGAACAAAATCAGAGCCTTTCTCTTTCAGCCAGGCCTTGATCATAAACTTGTATTTTGCTTCGGAATACTCCCCATAGTATTTTTTCACCATATCTGCGGCTGTTCCAGGCTCTACCCACGAAGCAGGTGCTACTACATCATAATCCATATCTGCGAACATCGGAACGTAGAACTCGGACTTGTAAGAGGCACCCGGACGCCAACCATCATGATAGAACGTATTATACTTTTCCATCATTCCATGCACGGCTACGGCATTGATTTTTTTCAATCCGGCCTCATCCGTATGGAATGTTTCGTATTCATTACGGGTAGTCACATTCATAGAACGGCAAATCGCTGCGAAATTAGATGCTCGATAAGCACCTAAATACTGTTCGATTTGTTGATTCCAATACCATGGTTGCGGATAATCAAAACCTCCCTCGCTGACAAACGGAATGTCAACGACAACAGGATCTGAAAGATGTTGCTGCTTCCATGTGCGCAGGCTATCCACACTCTTCATATTCCATCTTACAATGGCATTATAATCATTATTATTCTTGTAGAACTGATTACTTTTGACTAAGTTGGCAAGGAAGATATGCTTCTCAGCCGACCAATCACCCAGATACATCTGTATCATGCTCCACGCTTCCCATTCTCTGGGTTTTACAAACGCTTCTTTAGCATGTATCTCATATTCCATGAATCCTTTTACACCCGCGCCGATTTGCGACTCCGGATCATCATTGGCTATATATACGACAGCCACATAATTCGTATCGCGCACCTCAGGACGGCTGACATTGATCGTCACTTCTTGTTCTACGGAATCCGGATGGAACATAACTTGCGGACACTCTACTGGCAACAAGCGATATCCTTCGAGTGCTTTCGACTTGAGAACAACCCGACGAGCAGCATCAGGTTTCAGCCCCATCACTTTAATTTTCAATGTTACGGGCAAGGATTGGGGATTACCCAACACATAATCAGCAAAATTGATTGTTGTCCGCAAGGCCGAAGGGGTGCCATAATTAAAATAGACACCATCGTTACTTGCGTCGTAGGTTCCTACTTCCTCATGACTGCAAGCACTGATAGCAAGAGCCACACCAACGGCAAATAGGATATTTGAAATTGAATATCTCATAATCTTCTGTTTCGTAATGGTTCATTAATGCGTAGTCTCTTCCTCTGGAGTCCAGCCATATTGCTTCTCTGCATCCGGCAAGGGGAAGATAAAGTTTTCTTCTGTCAGATGAATATCCGTCGCATAGGGTATCGTAGTCAAGCCATGTGACTTGAGAAAGAACCAATATTGACCTTCTGCATAGAATTCCTTACGGTATTCCTTGTTCAATGCTGCAATCTTTCCTTCATTGTCGGTATATTTTTCATTGAGTGAAGCTGAATAGCCACGACGATTTCTCACATAGTTGATGTAGCTTCTCGAGCGCACGTTATCTTCCGTAAACTCACACAGGATGTAATACATCTCCGGTAATCTAACCAACGGAATCAATTCTTTAAGATTGGTGTTGTACTTACGAGATAAAGCAAGTTTCTGGGTATCAAACACATTGAAGGCTGAAGTCTTCGAGCGGAAATCATCGCGACGGCTACCAGACACTTCAAAGAGGGCATCAAACTTTGACTGTCGAATCACATACTGAGTCGTAAACTTATCACCAACACTCCAACGCGAAGACAGGCTCTCTTTCATACGATACATGTTCAAGCCACAAATACATTCATCAAATAGCGCAGGATCATTCTGATTGCTAGTTTGCAATGCCAGTCCACAATTATTGATTACCTCATTGGCACATGCGATCGCATTGGCTCCATCACCCATATAGGCATACACTCTGGCCAATATAGCATTGGTGGCATGATAGTTAAACCTGTAACGACGTTCATTGTCACGCAAGCTGGTTTTCTTTTCATAGCTTAACAATTCGCGAGCCTGTGTCAAGTCGCCAATAATGCGTTGAAGAACCTCTTTCGCCTTCAGCTTCGGCTGCTTGCTATTGTCTGCCACAACACGATAAGGAATCGTTTCCATATCGGGGGCTTGGGCATTCTTAGGATAATTAAAAGGTCCCCAGGCACGCAATAAATCAAAATGACAGAAGGCCCGTATAGCCAGTGCTTCTCCTCGAAGCATCTTTCGCTCCTGCTCGTCTTTGATGACACTGCTACCTTTCTTATCCAACCACTTTATGAGATTATTGCAGTTAGCTATCACATTATACAATGTTTGCCATACAACAGTTATCCTTTGCTTGGTACCATAACCATTGGTTGTTGACGTTTCATAATTATAGATGGACGTAATATCCTGCACTCCATCGGGTATGTAATCGTATTCTTGTGCCAATTGGTCAAGCAGACCAAACATCATATTTCCGGCATAGGCGTTATCAGTGGTCAATGTCAGGTAAATACCTGTCAATGCGCTTTGAAAACCACTCTCGCTTTCAAACATCTTCTCGGCCTTCAAGTCTGTCTTAGGACTTTCATCAAACCACCCGGAGCATGACGAAAGCGACACGAGGCTTAAGATAGAAAAGGAGAAAGCCTTAATTATATAATTCTTTTTCATATTCGTAGGGTTTAATTATTTGAAAATAGCAGAAATGGTAAAATTAAAAGAGCGTGCAAAAGGATAGCTCAAGCCACGCTCCATTCGTACAGTTGATATACGGAACAGGTCGTTCGTGGTAAAGCTCACGTTCAAAGCCTGTAGATTGAAGCCCTTCATAAAATTATACTTTTCTGCATTAAAGCGATAACCAAGACTCAAGCTGGCCAATTTAACTTCGTTGTCATTCATGATGAAACGGGTAGAGGCCGGTGTTTGAGAACCGTTCAAATCTATTCGCTTATATCGGGTCACGTCACCCGGCTTCTGCCAACGGTCTTTTGCGGCACGCCGGTCAAGATTGTAGGCTATGTTGCTATTCTCAATCTTGTCCACCAACGTTTGGTTATAGACAATTCCACCCCATTTATAGGTAAATCCTAAGTTAGCAGAGAAATCTTTCCAGTTCAACGATGAACTAAAAGTTCCGCTGGCATCAGGGTTGGTATCTCCTACCGGCACTTTGTCGGCAGAGTCCCATACAAATGTTTTTTGATTATCGCGAGTCAGGAACACCTCTTTGCCTGTCTGCGGGTCGATACCCAATGAACGCACGGCATAGTAGGTTGTCGTAGACTTACCTTCTTGATATACAGGCAATGGCGCATTCTTTGAAGCCAACTGCTTCTCATTCATCTTACGCAGGAAGTCAGATATCTTTCTAATCTTGTTCCTGTTATGATTGAGACCTACCGCAACCGTCCAATAAATTTGCTTGCGGATGTTTTGCAATACAATTACATTCAATGTCGCGTCAAAACCTTGATTTTGCAATTCACCCGCATTGATAATCTGGGAGTCGAAACCCGTAGAAGGTGCGAGGTCATAAGTGGTCAGCAGTTGTCGAGTTATATTATTATAATAGTTGAAGGACATATTCACCCTATTCTTCCAAAAGCCGAGATCCATACCGAAGCCTAAGTTATCCGTCTTGGCCCATTTCAGATTCGGATTATTGAGACGCGATAACACCGCACCCAACATGGGGAAAGAAACGTAAGGCCGCATCGTACCGGAGAAGGTGTAATACTCTATCACGTCGGCAGGACTGAAGTTCTGCGAACCAGTCACACCATAGGTAGCTCTCAACACTAAGTTAGAAACACGTCCTTCAAGGATTTTTTCACGATAGGCGTTCCAACGTGCTCCGACACTCCAAAATGGAGTCAGCGAATGGCGGGCATAGCTGGAATTGATTTCACCACTGACATTGAAGTCTGCCGAATAGCGCATGTCATAACTATAAGACAACTGTCCTATCAAAGCCATGGAGCGAGCTATGTTTTCCGAACCTCCGGGATTACGCGACATCTTATTACCAAAGATGAAATCATCCATATGAGAATCGGGATATCCCGTAGCACTCAGATTGACGTAGTTGCTTCTATTCTCCTGCACATTCCAGTTACCGAAAACACTTATCAGATGCTTGCGCAAAGGCTGGTTCCAGTTCACACCAAAGTTACTCGACCACGAAGTAGACTCTCCGGTATTCTTCGTATAGCTTCCTTTCAACGTCTTATCCAATTCGTTGATAAAGCTTGTATGGTTGGCCGGCAAGAATTGTTCGGCACGGGCGATTCCTCGTGTATAGCTCAACTGTTCAGTGATACGTAAGTTTTCAAACAAACGATATTCCAGATTCAGACTCGATGCAATGTTAGTATTATTCGTAAGATCCTTTATACCAACATTCGCATTGTACAAAGGGTTGGCTATCAGCACACTGCTGGCACCAATGTAGTTATCCAGATCTTGTAATATCTTACCATTGTCGTCATAAGGACGATAGTAGGGATTGATTCTAGAGTATTCAGAGAACGAACCATAAGGAGAATTATGTCCATCCGTTTCGGCAAGGTTGATAGAAGCACCAATGGTAACTTTCTGCTTGCGATAAGTCATACTAAAGTTTACGCTCTTCGTATTATTAGCAGAACCTTTCATCACACCCGGTGAGAAGGTTGTATTCAGGTCCAGACTATATCTGAACAGTTCAGTTCCTCCTGCCGCTGACAAGGAATGACGGTGTTGGTATGCCGTGCGCAAAGGCTTGCTGAGCCAATAGGTATCAACTCCGGCCAGCACATTACGCCGCAACTGGTTATAGCGGTTCATAGCTGTTGCGCTTGATTCGCTGTAAACGCCAGCCATGCATTCCATTTCAAGTTTTTCCGAGGCTGTCATCAAATTATAATCCGTCAGGTCGGGAGCCATAACCGTAAAGCCACCATTGTAGCTTACAGACAAGGCGCCGTCGGGTGCGACCCTTGTCTCAATGACAATCACACCATTAGAAGCACGAGAACCATAAATGGCCGTAGCCGCAGCATCTTTTAGGATGGTAACATTCTCGATTCGCTGCGGATCCAATTGCAATATACGACTCATCGGAACGATGAAACCATCCAACACGAACAAAGGAGTATTGGGTTTACTCGACACATTGTCAAGCATCAGGTCCATAGTATTGGCACTCGACATGGCACCGAGGCTCTGGTCACCACGCATTCTGAATTCGGGTTGTGCATTCGGGTCAGAACCCAATGAGTTATTTTCCATAACCTTGAAACTCGGATCGAAGAACTGCAAACCTTTCAGGAAGTTGTTAGGATTCAGCTGGCGTAACTTCTCACCCGACACTTCTACGTAGTTACCCGTAAAGCTCGACTTGCTTCGTTTGCTGATACCGGTCACCACGACCTCATCCATATTGATGGCACCATCAGATTCCAGATTGATTTTCATATCGCTACTCGACTTTAAAACCTGCAACGATATTGTTTTATAACCTAAATAAGAGATTCGTATCGACGCTTTGCGAGGAACCTTGATCTCGAATTTTCCATTCACGTCGGTCACACAACCTTGCGTTACGGCCGTTGTCGTGCTCCCATCCGTAATAACGATGGTTGCGCCCGTCAATGGTTCCGCCGTCTTTTTGTCTTGTACAATACCATGAAGGAAACACTCGTCTTTACGTGATTCGCCGGCAACCTTGGTTTGTTGATAAGCCGATATGATGATGTGCCGCCCCTCTCCATACGTCACCAACACGTTCTGCTCACCAATCAAGTCGCCGATAATTTTATCAAGAGGCCGTTTGGTCACATTAAGCGTTGTAGGCTTATCAATTCCGACGAGCGAAACGTCTTTAAATTCTATCGTAGCACCGGCAGCGCGGGCCACAAGTTCCAACATATTTCCTAATGGAATATTACTCTTCCGCAATGTCACGGGCGTATCTTTCCATGAAGATTCCGGCGTTCCCTGGGCATATAGCGAACAAGGCATAAGGGCAAACAACATGCAAAAGCATATCATACAGCCCCTTTGTAATCTTTTTATTTTTTTCATGTTTTGACTTCTTTTTGATGAAAAACTGCTGTATCTAAAAGATTAGATCATTTTCCGATGAAAGGTTATATCAAAATACAGCTTTATCTGTCAGAAATGGTAATGATAGTAGTGTGTTGTTTATTGCAACAAGCTATCCAAAACACCAGTATAGGCAGCATTCCGATTATACTTTTCCTTGTATTCCTTCACAAGAGGCAACACTCTTTCTATCTGCTTACCATTGCGAATAAAGTTGCAAAGCAACATATAGAGGGCTGCGTCACGTTGTGTTCCTGTATAAAATTTAGCCAAAGCTTCATACATCGTTTCGAGTTTATCAGGCATTACATAGGTTTGTCCGGCTTCCATGGCTTTCTTCTCTTGTGCGAAGAAACAATAGCGAATCAAGAAACTTGTATAATCGGGACATGACAATGAAACTGCGTCATCACGCAACTTCACTACATCCATCAACTTCCAATAGTCTCCGATGCCTTGATCTTCAATAGCCACATGGCGAACCTCCGCATACATTTTCGGATATTCTACGAACGACATATAAGACATGGCTTCCTGTTCTGCTTCGATATAAGTCACCAATTGCGGATCGGCCACATCTTTAGATTTGGCCACCAACTCTTTCAGTTTCTCAAGTAGCGTCCGCGCATCTTCGATACGCTTCTGTGGCTTGATGTCCAAGGCCGCGCACGACAGTAATTGTGACTTAAAATTCAACTGTCGGTGTATCTGACGAAGCTCCTGGCGCAACCGATTGGCTGCCACGGCACGCTCTGCCCCCGAAAATGTCAATTGGATTTGTCTACCTTCCTGCCGTAACACGACGTGCAAACTATCCCCGGCATTCATTAGAACTTCGGTTCTTCCGTTAATCAGCATGACTACGGGCGAGAACTGAGGCGTAAAAGAATAGGTAAATTGCTCTCCGGGATTATTATGAAACTCGGCTGTTATTGCGGGAGATTGCAAACAATCGTAATATACCATTTCTTTTTTATACCCATAGATTTCCGAACTCAACGTCGTTTTCTTTTGGGCATATACGGTGCCCACACTACACAGCATGGCAACGTATACGAATAATTTCAACTTATTCATATTTAGTTAATTAATTTAGGGTTATAAATTATGATTAGATTCTGAAAAGATTAATGCGCCATGCGCTTCATCGGAGTCTTTATATTCTTTCTTACAAAGGCAAGATCTTTCATCCGATGAAACAAATCCGTGCCCATTTCTTTCGGCAACATCACCACAGTGACCTTACCGGCATGCTTCATGAATTCTTTCATAAACCATTGAATACGCTTTGCTGTTTGAGCTGATATGATAAGTGGATAATCCGCACGATTATCTACACCGTTATAAACGTATTTATAAATCACGTCGTCCCAGTAGGCATTTCCCTGCGTGCCCGTCTCGAAACGTTTTCTCACATGACTTTTCACCTTATCTAATAGACTTTCATCTACATGTCGCGACAGACGGGCAACCTCTTCGTTGATTGTCCGCAACACACTTTCTTCCTTACCTGGTTGTACCGGACACATCACCGTCAACGTATATACGGGCTTATCCATCGTGAGCGTAGCCTCACCTTTCGCATCGCAAGTGTAGGCAGCTTGCATCTGAAGCCTGATTTTATCCAACAAAACTTCCGACAACACTCGTCCGGCGATATCCATCATCATCGCGTTTTCCGGCGAATAAGGCAAGCGGTCGTTATGCCATAGCAAGTAGATGCTCGATTTAGGAACACCCATGGGACTGGCGAATACGTTGGCAACATTTTTCTTAGCCAACTCTGCAGGTTTCCTCTCGGGCAAAGTTGTCGCACGTGAGGGAACGGCTGCCAAATAACGACACAAATATTGCTCCATGAGCGCATCGTCGAAGTATCCCGTGAAGTAGAAAGTCCATCGGCTCATGTCCGTCGTACACATTCTTGCAATCTCCAATATACGCTGATAACTGGCCTTATCCACATCTTCCTCCTTAATTGGCTCCATCCAAGGATGATGACCATAAAGTGTGGCGTTAATGCTGTCAGACATCATCGCGTCCGTGTTATTGAGCTTCGACCGCAACATCGTTTTCAATTGGTGCGTCAATGAGCCATACGAAGGCTCATCGGGGCGAATCGCCGTCAAGTAAAGATGTATCACCTGCATGAAAGCTTCCAAGTTTTTCATCTCTGTTTTACCTCTCATACCTATATAGCGATTATCCATCCCCATACTGATTTGCAACTGACGATCAGTCAAATATCTTGAGGTTTCCACGGCCGAAAGATTACCAAGCCCACTGATGCCGATGGCATAATTGAACAACTTCAACTCCGGCAAGTCCTTTTCTGTGAAACAAGCACTGCCGCAAGGTGCCTCCGCGCGCATCATCACAGGCTGCGTCACCATATCTGTCTTTTTCAAAATGACCTTAGCACCATTGGAGAGTCGCAATTCCGTAAAACCCATATCGGCATGATGCCGCTTGCTGACTATACTCCCGGCTGTTGGCAAAGCCGGCATAGCGATCGCTTGCGTGTGTGGCGCCTCGTATTTACCCAACTGAAGTGTTCCTGCCGTGCTGACCGCTTCCCATAATTGCGCTTTTGTCGGTCCGTACTGACGAGCCTGTTCTTGATTGAAATTAACAATAGCCAAATTCTTTCCTGTCAAGACAAACAAACGACGTAAGCGTTGCTGCACAAGCGCTTGCAATCTCGCGTCCGACAGATTCTGCCATACGCGCTTAACAAAGGAGAGCGAAGGCATTGGCGTACCATGTAAAAAATGTTCCTTACATGCGTCTACCGCTTCTTCGTTGCTTGCTGATACACGCAGACTGTTCAACACAGCCTTTCTGAAATCACCGCATTCAGCCAAGTTGAAACCATCATTAGCAGCCCGCAACACTTCAGCCACCGCCATTTGCAAAGCAGGGACTGTAAAAGCGATATCTTTGGGTACAACCGAAAGCTCCAAAGCTTTCTTGATCGAGGCGTATATATAATTGCCGTTTTTCAACGTTGCTTTTATAAAAGGACAATCCGCCTGCTCTGCCCGCTGTGCCAACCGCTTGTTAAGTAATGTCACAAAAGCCAAAGTCGCATATTCGTCCATAAGCCCACCGACCTTACCTTCAATCAACTCCTGTGGTGTGTCGTATTTAACAAGCAACTTTACATATCCGGACTTCAACTCCTTGTCATAGTCTACAATAATAATAGGTCTATCGTTGTCGGGTATCGATTCCTTCACAACGGACAAACCATTTCGAGGATTACGCAATTTTGAAAAGCGTCCACGAATCATCTCCACCATCTTAGAGGCATCAATATCACCCACTACAATAACAGCTTGATTCGAAGGATGATACCAAGCATGGTAAAAGTCCACTAATTCCTTCGGTCTGAACGTCCGAACGATATCCATAGAACCCATGGTTGTGCGTCGTCCATACTTGCTTTGCGGGAAAAGCATTGGCAAATGTTTTTCCAATAGCCTGCCTGAGGCATGGTTGCGCAAGCGCCATTCCTCTTGAATAACAGCACGCTCCTCATCCATCTTACGCTCTGACAAGGATAGAGAACCACTCCAATCTTGGAGAATCAGCAAGCAAGAATCCAAAGTTGACGGACGTGTCGTGGGCACATTGCTAACGCGACACACCGTCTCATCCACACGAGTAGTGGCATTTAAGTCGGTTCCGAACTGCAAACCGAGCGACTCGCAATAAGAAATAAGATTGTTATCGGGGAAATGGGTTGTGCCTTTAAAGCACATGTGTTCCAGGAAATGCGCCAATCCACGCTGATTATCATTTTCCTGAATGGCCCCTACCTTATGTATAATATAGAAGTCTGCACGCCCTTTCACGTGGCTTTGACGCTTCACATAATACGTCATGCCATTGCCCAACTTGCCTGTCAAGACTTCCGAATCTGAAGATATCAAATTCGAAGACTGTTGAGCAAATGTCGTAGAAACGCACATCCACATGCAAACCATTATCATCAATTTCATTAGATACATAAGGCTTTCTATTCATTCTCTTAATTACAAATGTAGAAGTTATTCTTAAATTTGTAAAGATACAATCTGTTAAATTAGCCTAACATATCTATATTATCACCGTTCCACAGCACTGATTCCCGCTCCACTATGGTAAAAAATCATAACGAGAACATTATCAAAGCGTATATGCTTTATCGTTATCCGATGATTAAAAGCTCAAATACGAATAATAGCAAAACCCGAATGTAAAGATAACGACACCGAGTGCCGGAAAAACAAAGTTCCGACGCGGTCAAAAGCCACATCGGAACTTATGGTTTATTCTACGCTTTCCACTTTCAGATTCGTAATGCCACTCTTGAAAGCTCCCGCCCGGTGGAGCGGAAACACGAGCGTACTGATGTAGTACATGTCGCCACGCTTGCCAAAGTTAATTTTTCGGACAGGCAAATCACCCACAAGACGGCCGTTGACATACAGACTGGTCTTCTCCTGATTGCCTGTTACCATTACGCGAGCCTTCTCGCCGGGGAAGAACTGATAGTCAAACGTATTCAGATAACCATCCCGAGCAAAGCCAACCTTACCGGATATTGGATCAGAAAGATAGAACTTCGTATCGCCAAAGGAGAAAAGCACGGTACCACGGGCTTCCTGTCGTGCCTCAATATCAAAACTTACACGATAGCTCCAGCCAATCTGGTCTATCTTTTGCGCCGCTCCGGGCCTAACGACAGGCTGCTCCAGCACCGTTCCCGTCGGATAACGTCCCGCGTAATTCAGTCCTGGTGCCTCGCTCAACGACTGTCCTGCCTTGACGAAATCATCATAACCGAAAGTCGGTTTTGCGCCCGTCCACATCTTCGTGGCCATCGTCTTCAGAGCCGGGAGCACACGATAATGCACATCCTTATCACTGATTCCATTACCCACGATATCATTCCACACAGCAAAAGCGCCACCTTCAATCTGCCGATGACGTTCTTCAAATGTCATTCCGTTGATATGAGCGGGTGTCCATTCATTATAGAGGGCTTTCGTATTGAGATAATCATAATAATATCCTGCCTTCGGAACGATATAAACACTCCGATCGGGCACGCTGACAAGCTGATAACCGAGCTTCATCATCTCGTCCGGTTTTGAATAGTCGTTCGACCAACTATACATCAGCACGTCCTTCACCTTGATAGGCGTCGTACCTTTGGCATGACTTTGCTGCCCCCAAACAACTGCCTTACGGCCGTATTTTTCAACCAATCGAATGTAATGATCCGTAAAAGCACGGAACTTTTCCACCACATTCTGGTCCTTATTGGAATATTCATCTGTACCCACATGAACGTATTTGCTGCGGAAAACGGGCGCGGGGCCTAAGAGATATTCCGTAAAAAGCGAATCACAGAAATCCCAAGTCTTAGGATTCAGCAAGTCAAGATGGTCGGGTGGATAGTCCTTACTGATAAGTTCGGGACGATAACGTGTCAGCGAAAGGCAGTGAGCCGGCACGTCAATCTCCGGAATAATCTCAACTCCTACGCTGTCGGCCAGTTCCTGAAGGGCGATAAAATCTTTCTTTGTGTAGTGTCCGTCACGAGCGGTCAGCCCCGGAAACCACTCACTTTCCATACGAAAAGCTGCAGGGGTCCGATCCCAATCGGCATTGAAAAACGAATGAAAGGCATTGTCGTTAAGATGAATATGGAACACGTTCATCTTATAATAGGCCATCATGCGCACATAGTCGCGCAGCATGTCCATCGAAAAGAACTTTCGTCCGCAGTCGAGCATGAAGCCACGGAAAGGATAATCGGGCACATCGCGGGCGAAACCTTGGGGCAACGCACGGTCTTTCGACTGCTCGAAGAGTTGCAATAGGGTTCGTGTCGCCCAATAAAGGCCCTTCCCTGTGCGTGCCGTAACGATGGCTTGGTTCTTAACGGCCATTGTATAACCTTCCTCACCCAACGCTCCGCCACCTTTCAGACTCAATACGATGTCGCCTTTCTGAGCCTTTCCTTGCACAACGGCAGGCTCTGTACCGAGCATTCGGCAGTAATCCGCGGCCAACTGGCGGGCAACACGACTTTCCGTCACGCCCTTACATACGATTCGGCCCGAGAAAATCATCGTACCTTCTCCACCTTTCCATTCCTTGATTTCAGGGATAGTAAATGGTTTCGTATTGACGGCAAATACCGAGAAGCCCAGATTTACCCATACAAACAACAATAATAGTTTCTTCTTCATAAAATTATTAAGATGTCTACAAGAGGTGACAAAGATAATGATGAATTACAACAAACTCACATCTTTCGGCTGAATATTTACGATTTATGCACAAACTCGTCTTTAAAAGCAGGCCTCATACGCACGTAAAGGGCTGTTTTTAGAATACGACAGCACATACAGCAACGAAGAAGGAGCTGTTTTGATTGTTATCATTCGGTCATTTTCTGGGTTCATCCGACATTTCGAGTGATACGGCAGTCATGCAGTGCATAAAGTCGTAGAGTAAAGTATTTCTCGTCCCTAAATCCATACGCATTTCGTTTCATAACCTTTATCTTGTTATTAATACCTTCAACTTTTCCTGTTGATAGATGGCAATCGTACCAGACAAGGATTCCTTTCTTATAGGTTTTCACGGTAACAGCCATTTTCTGTAGTTGGGTTATCTTACTTTGTTCAGCCTGCCTTATCCAGTCATCAAGGACTTTTTCTGCCATAGCTTTCATGGGTTGCGACCATATCTGATGTAGTTGTTCCTTCAAATAGTATGCTTTTGACAATGGCTCATTCATAGCTAAGGCATTCTCAAGCCTTGCCTTGTGCTGTTTATCAAAGATGTCCGCGCCATTGCCGAGTAGCAGATACCTTGTTCCTTTGAGTACTTTACGCTTATTTATATCTTTTTCCATACTATAAACTTTACGTCTAATATCATCAAGTTTCTCGTTCATTAACTTCACTACATGGAAATGATCAAACACATGTACTGCATCGGGACAATTCTCCATAACAGAGGCTATGAAAGCCGCAGACAGGTCTGTTGCCACATGCTTTATCTTTATATTCTTACGTTTGACTTTCCGCCAGAATTTGTTCAGAGCTTCACTACCCTTGCCATCGCCAACATAGATTATCCTGCCACTGTCCAAATCCACGACGATTGTCTTATAGACATGTCCTTTTCTAACAGCAAACTCATCTATACCAATATTCTCTACACCATCTAAAGATGGAGGGCTATAATGACGCTTAAGGTAAGAGGAGTGTATTTCCTTTACAGTATCCCATGATACGTCCAGATGATTCGATACGTCCTGAAGCGTCATTCCACGAAGTAAATCTACTACATACTTGGCAAAGCGGTGAGTATAGCTGCAACTGTTAGTGGCAAAAGGAATTTTCTCCTGCTGATCAAAGTCACATTCCTTACATTTATAGCGTTGCACCTTCATGCGTATGGTTACTCACTTGCCACCTATGGGAAGTCCAACAAAGTCTCGCAAACGATACCCATTATTTACAATAGAGTGGGCACCACAAGAAGGGCAACATCTTATTCGTTCTTTTGCTTGCACATGCAAGATAATTCTATTACCTTTGTACTCTTCACAAGTGCATTCGTGGGTATAAAGACCCCAAGCATGATACAGGAAACTGCTGTTCATATTTGTACATTTGTTGGTGCATATTCAAATATACAATATTTATAGCGGTTTCTTTTCATATTTTATGTATTTATCACTCCAAATTCCGGAAGAACCACAAAAATGTTTACCGGACAGCAAAAAAGTAATAAAAACATTTCCCCCCACGAATCTTCTGCTGAGCCGTACTGGATGACATGAAGATTCCAGTGAGCTGGCAAGACCAAATTATCAAGAAGATTTTGAAAATCTATTTCCAATGGAGGTACGCTTCCGATGGCGTATTTTCCAGCCGGTCCAGATACACCAGAAGACGGCAATACCTATTAAAAAGATGTAGAAAACACTACCTGTGCCCAGAAAAGTATAGATGCGTCCCGTGTGTATTTCTATGCAGACGTTGCGCAATGACATCGGTAGCGAGGCCATCCATTCAGGCATCGGAAAGGCGTTTGTGCCTCGATGGTAGTCGATGACAACGCCTGCTGTGTCGAAGTCTGAACTATAGCCTGACGTGGCATGCGTTCCGATAGGCTTTCCTGTGACCTGTCGTGCGGGCAAACCTGTATAGTAGTCTGTCACCATGCGGTTTTGCCTGTCCCATTTGTACATGCCACTGAACGAACCGACAAGCCATCTGCCGGCCTTATCTTTCTCTTCTACGTTGACTCCCATGATGCTCACCGGCGGCTGAATGTTCATCGGCTTCGGTCGTGTATAGAGATTCTGTAGGGAATAGAAGCCTTCTGATGAGTAAAGCAACCAGTCACCGACCGTAATATCGTAGCGGAGCGTGCGCAACTTGTCGTGCCATGGATTATTACTATCCATCGTTGTGAAGGGCAACGGAGGTATTTTGCCCGTGGCAATGGCTATCAGCGCAGGCGGTCGCAGCAACCAGCCGGTTATACAGAGGAGCAATGTCAGGACAATCGTCAGTCTGCCTGCTTGGTCGTGCCATGCGACGAAACGACGAATGAGGCGTTGTCCACGTCTGTTACCATTGTGGGGAATGAGCCAGTAGATGATTCCCGTGAGTGTGAGAAAGATAAGAATGAATGCGATAGTATCGACGACGAGGATGCCTATTGTGCCGAAGAGTTCGCCACTGTGCAGAAGCCAAATGGTGCGGAATAGCGAAACCTTGCCGTCGTCGCCTTCTGCCTGCGGCAAAGTTAGTTTTTCAAAGTTCCTGTAAGGCGGTATCGAAAGATATACGTGCGACCGGCCTGTAATCACAAGGCTGTCGCCCAGTATGGCGATGTCGCTTAGTTTCTCCTCCTGATGGGGAAGTTCCACTTCGTACCAGATGTTGTCGGCTTGCAGACGATACAATCCATATTGTCCGAGTGCGAAGAGCATGCCCGAAGGCGCAACCGTCATTCCACGGATCTGGCGGAAATCTGCTCCACCGGGCAGCCCTTTATTGAAGTCTGTAAACGAAGATGCCGCGCTATCAGTCAACCATATTCCGCTATTTCCATAAGCCAGCACATGTCCCTGCCATCTTGTTGTGCCCCGCAGCAGCCCTTGGTTCCAGTGGTTATACTGATAATCTGAGGGCAGCACCGACCGACTGATGTTGATTTCCGCAAATAGGGAAGGATGGTTCAGCACCAATCCCGACAGCGAAAACATGATGATGAAGAATCCCAGCACCAGTCCGAGCCACTTATGATGCTTACGCCAAACAGCTTTTTTCATTTTTTATTGAAGGCGAAGTGCGTATATCGGTCGCGGATAATTACTCTGTCTTTCTCACGGAACCCTTCTTCCACAGGAAGATACCCAATATAACGAATGCCACTAAGATAGAAATCATCTGGAAAACATACTTATCGGGCTCCACCCAAAACTCGTGGAAGAAATTCATTCGGCCCAATATCTCCACCGGAGTCCAGAATATGATGACAGTGGCGATGGCCATACGGATGTTGGCTCCCCATGCCGCAATCTTCAGTTCGCGCTTAAACATGAATACCGCTCCTATGAAACAGCCCAATCCTACAAGGAAAGTAACAGGATGATGGTCGCCAAGGAAGTTCTTATCATAGCAGAACATCAGCAGCAGATACATCGCCCATAGAATCATGTTGATTTCCATGAATGTGACGATACTCGTATGGCGCGTCATGGGTTGTGTGACGATGACGCGCCGTTTGTCCTTAAAGCACACTTTCTGTATCCATGTAATGAAGTCGCATCCGTTCTTCGTGCTGAATGTATACATGACCATTGTCATCATCCACATGCCGAACGATGCCGGCATAATAAGATATTCGGGCTTGGTTACGACGACATCGTTCTCCATTTCGGGTTGTACGCCGTAGCGACGGGCGTAATAGAGGAACAGAAATTCTACCCAACCCGTCCAGAAGAGCAATCCTCCAATCAGTCCCCACAGGGTCTGTCGCGTGTCGCCCTTGACGAAAACGCCCGTTATGACCATGGCCAGTCCTGCCAATCCCAGCATGAAACCGGCGACGTGCATTGCTCCTTCGCTCATGAATTTCTCCATGAGAATCATCAGCGCATGCCCCAACGGCATGGTAAACAGCACAAGAAGGAAAGACGCGATGGTTTTTCCCCAATGATTCTTTTCGATTTTCGTTTCCATTGTCTTATTTCAATTCATCACAATAATAACTCATTTGTCCGCCCGTATCACCTATCTCTATGTCGGCCTTATACCAACTAATAATCTGTAGCTTGAAATACCGCTGCCCATCTGCCGTTCTCACGACGTATGTGTGGAATGAAGGTGTATAGACAGGAGGCGGTCCGGTGAATGTCATCGCCTTTGCTAAAACAGGATTGGCGTCGGTCTGTGTCGTTGCGGGTCCTTTGTTCGGGTCGAACCAGGGATTTTGATTGAAGTCCAGCTTGTTGGCAATCAGGTATTTGTTCCAGTCGTTCTGCGACATGGTGACATACACGCTGTGGTCGTCCACTGTCCATTGCAAGTCGGTCGGCAGCTGTGAGGCAGTCTGCCACATCTCATACTGGCCATATCCCAAATCGGCGGCACCGCCTTGGCCCTTGCCCGACGTGCCGCTGTTCGTCCTCATCCTATATCCGCAAAAGGCAATGTCCCAGTCCAATCGCTCTTTCTGGTCACCCTCGGCAATATCACCGTTGGGCTTGTTGAGATTGAAAATCTGTCCCGTCCGCAGATTGATATACAGCCAATCGTTGGTGATACCCGTCGTATAGCCCGTAACACGCGGCAACACTTTTCCCGTAAACGGTTCGGCTTCATAACTGACGCATGACGCCAATGCCAGAGACAAAGTTAGTAAAATCGTTGACAATTGATGTTTCATTTCTTTCTTTTTAACGCTTTCACAATATCCTCTACCAAGAATTCCAGTTGCACATAACCCTTGGCACCGCAGGTGGCTGGCACGTTGAACATCGTGATACCCGAACCCAGTGTGTGGGGCACATAGTTGAAGAGGTTGTCCACCCCCACCGTCACTTTCACCTTATTATATAATGTCTGCACCACGGCCAGATTGCACAGTACGTAGGTCGGCAGTGTACAGCGGAAGTAGGCGTCGTAGCTCTTCTTTTCCTCTTCCACCCAGACCCGGTCCTGCACGTCGAACTTCTTTTCACCCATGAGCGATGCGCTGAAAATGGTCTTCAGGCGATAGTTTTTCTTGTTGAGCGTGTAGTCGACGCTTCCTGTTGCGGCATGCGGAGAGGTCGTGTTCACCTGTACGCCGTTCTGTTTGCTCACGTTCACGTAGCTGTAGGTGCCGTTGAGCGTCAGGCAATCGGCCAAGTGCCATTTGACAATCGCCTCGACACCCAGCATGCGTTGGCTGCTCAGGTTCGTATATTCAAAGTTGTACTGCATGTCGTAGATATGCCATACGCCTTCTATCTTCTTACGAAAGAAGTTTCCGTAGGTGTTCACATTGATGAAGAAGTGGTCGTTGCTGTATTCCGTTCCTATAGAGAAGTAATTGTTCTTCTCAGGTTTCAATTCTTCGTTTCCCTTGATTTGGAACATTCCCAAGTGGTCCCAGTTGAAGAAGAGCTCCTTGATACTGGGCGCACGATAGCCCATGGAGTAATTGGCACGAAAGGCCCAACGGTTGTCGGGGGAGTACTTGAGGGCTATCTTGGGCATCCACATGAAGCCGAAAGCCTTGGAAAAGTTGGTCCGCACACCTGTCGACACCATCCAATGGTCGTTGGCAGTCCATTCATCCTGCATGAAATACTCCGTTTCGTGCAGCGACCGGGTAGTCATCCTGCGGTTTACGAAACGGTCGCTCGTCAGGTCGTCGCTGGTATGTTCTATGCCGAGAATCATGCTGTGCCCCTTAAAATAGTCGCTTGTCAGCGTCAGCCGCGGTTCCAGGATGCGACTCTTGTACACCTTCTTGCGTTCATCCAGCCGCTCGTGACGTTTGAAGCGGTCGTAGAAGTCGCTGTGCAGGCTCAAGTTCACCGTAAACCAGTTACCCACGTCGTAGCGTGCTTTCAGGCCGGCCATGAAGTCACGGCTCTGCGAGAAAGTCATATCTTGTATCAAGTCATACGAGTTCATGAAGAACATCGAACCATAGGCCTGTACCGACAGTTTCTTGTTCGGTTCAAAATACAGCTTCTGGGCCGCAGAAACATGTTCCGTGCCCTCTATGCCCATGGGTGAACGGGCCGCCACGCCCGTCAGCGTGATGTCGTGGGGCAGAAACGGGTTGGCCTCTTTCGTGTAGACCTTTTTGTCATGGTCCGACTGGTACATGTAGAAGGCGTCGCTCTCGCTGTACCACACGTCCGTCTGCGAAGTGAAGGCACCTTGCTTGAAGCCTGCCGATACCCATGCCTGCAAGTTGGGACGGTCGCTGTTCTTCTCAAACATGTGCAGAAAGTCTTTTGGCGACGGATTCTTGTAGTTGCGTTCGTTCATCTGCGCCCACCGCATGCCGGCCTGTATGTCGAGCGGCTTCACGGTCTTCTTTGAAATCAGGTTGATGACGGCGCCCGAAGCACGGCTTCCATAGAGCGTACTGCTGGCCCCCTTCACGATTTCCACACGATCGATGGCGTGCAGATTGAAGCGTTCATAGTCGAGATTGCCCGCCATATCACCCGTCATGCGCTCGCCGTCTTGCAGGAAGAGCACGTGGCGTGCATCGAGTCCCTGCATGGAGATTTCATTGCCGAAGCCCACTTTCTGTATATTCATGCCCGGCGTCTCCTGCTGAAGGGCGTGCTGCAAGTCGCTGTAGCCCGCGTCCACCAAAGCCTTTCCGCCCAGCACCTGTGTCGTAATGGGCGACAACTTGACCGGTCGTTCGGTGCGCGAACCGGTCACCACGACGCCGCTTAACTGCATGACGTCCTCACGCAGAGTCACCTTCACTTCGCTGACGGCAACATCCAAACTGCCTCTCACCGTGGCAAAGCCCGTGGCCTCAACTTGATAGTGGGCTGTTTTCACGTTGTCGACATCAATCGTCGCCTGTCCGTCGGCATTGGTAATGGCAAGGACCGCGTTAGCCATGTCCTGACCGACAGCCACTCGGACGGTCGCCCCGACCACCGGTTGTCGTGTTCCCTGTTCATTCACCTGAAACTTTACTTGTCGCTTCGCCCAAGTCGTCATCGAAAATAGGCAAAGGAACAGGAGGATAATGTACGTTCGCTGAATTTTCATATCAAAACAAGAAAGGGAGACGGAAGCCAACTCCAGGCTACCGTTCCCTTTTGTAATTGTTGTGTTGGTAAACTCTACAGTCCGTGCTCCTTCTTGTAGGCAGCCAAGTCTTTCTCATATTGTGCGAATTCCGCCGCATAGTTGTTGATGCGGTTCCTGTCGATGGTCTGCAGGAAGCATTCCGACCGCACGTTCATCATGTTGTAGTTCACGATGAAGATGATTTCTTTCGTCTTCACGTTCAGATAGCCGTCCACGCCGGCACCGCTGCCTTTCTGCACGCCCGAGTTGTCTTTCGGGTCGCCCGTCACGTTGCCGTCCTTTCCCTTGAACTTCACCCAGCCTTCCCCTTTGTATTCGTCTTTCTCCCAGGAGTTGAGCTGCATGAACTTACATTTGCATGAGAAATAGACAATCAGCGGCATGTTGCCCACGGTGAATCCCTTGAGCGACAGCTGCATGCTATCCTTTTCCCACGCGAAACCGAACTTCGTCGGGCAACCGTTGGGCAACAAGGTCTTGTCGACGCCGTTCATAGTAGCCTTGGTCGACAACACAATGTCGCCATTGAGAATATTCTTGGCCTCGTTCACATATTCCACGTTGGGGTCTTTCTGCTCCAGATTGTTGTCGCTGCTGCAAGACGTGAGTCCCAGGACAGCGGCAAAAAGACCGCAAAGAAATATCTGAGTTGCTTTCATATTACAATATTTATTATTTGATTAAATCTAAATACGTCGAACGTTTCCAACTGATACCTCGGATATTTAAGCCACTATTGTTGGCATACAGATATTGACTTGAACAACGCAGGCGCTTAGGAGTGCTTTCTTTATAGAACTTCTTGATGAAGTCCTTGGTTTCCTGATGATTAAAAATATCTTCCGTACAGGCAAAATCCGTATGCAATTGGTCGTTCGGCAGATAACCTCCATAGTCGAACCACTCTTTCAATGCAGCGGGATAAGTCAGTTTGCACGCTGCATTTAGGTTACCTAAATTCAATGTACCAACTCCCGTAAAGTGCAGCAGGTCGATGGAGGAGAGTTTGGGCAGTTGCACAAACTCCATTTGAGCAGCCCGCAATACTTCTTTTTGAGGGAATGTCACCGTCGTCAGATCGGGGCAGTCGACCAAGGCGATGATCGTTCCTCCCATCTCCGACAATTCCGTAGAAGCCCCTCTTTGTCCAAATAAGGAACTCTTCGACAAATCCACCTCCGACATCTTCGCAACACTTTGCAGCATTACACGGCATAGACTCTTGGCTCCTTCAAAGTTGATACCATGAGTAACATCAACCCTCAAGAGGAACAACTGCTGTAACTTGTCAGCTATTTCCAAATAAGGGAGTTCCACTTTCTCAGGAATATTCAGCATAAAATTATTCCCTTCCCAATAAGGATTAGACAAGATATATTGCACGCCTTCTACCGATTTTGGGTGAGGGTCTTTTGCTTTTTTTACATAAATCTGAAAATCCGCCGTCTTATCCTTGTTGTCCAATCGTTTGGAGAGGTCTACGTGTTTTCCATCTGAGGCCATGATACTGGGGAAGGTTTTCTTGAAATAAGTCAAGAGGAACTCGTCCGGAATCTCGCGAAGCGTGTTGTAGGCCTGCAGGCTGCCCTTTGCGTCAGCCATCTTCATGTCGAGTTTCCCCGCATCTACGTCGTTTTTATGCTGACGGTAGAAGCGCACAAGCGTTTTCATGTCATACTTTGCTTCGGCTGGCAAATACAATTTTGTGAGTGAATGGCGGTCCGTGATGGTTTCATCACCGTTCTCTTCCACCTTCACGTCAATCAGATTCGCGTAGTCGAAAATCTCATTGCCTGTGAGATCGATGCCCGTTATCTGCGCGGGCAACTTGGAGAAGTCGAACGAAGGACCATAGCCGTTGTTCGAGAGCTTCACTTCTTTCAGGTTGGGCAGGATGTCGAGGCCTGTGAAGTCGGATATATTGGTACCGCTGAGGTCGAGCGACGTGGTGTTGTTGGCCAAGTCGTTGAGTTCCAGCTTGCCTTCCTGGTCGAAAGTGTAGCCCTTCGACTTCAGAATGGTCATCAACTCGGCATTTTTCAGGGCCGAAGCACTGTAACCGGGGCCATCGTTGTCACTGCAAGAGGTGAATCCCAAAACACAGAAGAGAAGCAATAAAGGCAAAAAACTATCTTTGATTTTCATTTGTGTAAAATGTTTTAGTTTTATTTATGAAATCTTTTGCAAAGTTAGTAGGGGCGCAAATGGTATGCAATACCTATCTATGACGATTTTGAAGAAAAAGAATGTCTGCAAAAATGCTCTGTAAAGGTTGTTTTATCCTCATTTTTGAGGAGGTTTTTTCTATTCAACAATGACTTTACAGCTATTACACCTTATTATAATATAGGTCTTTTCACTTTATCATCCTCATACGGAATAAAAATATCGCAGATGTTGCTGCAAGATTATCGGTGGCATATCGTTTATGAAGTATAGAACCATCATACAAACAATAACTTAATCATGAAACAAATTTATTTTCTTTGCTCTGTACTGGCGTTAGCTGGTGTGGTATTACTGGCATCCTGTAGCGATGACAACGGACTTTATTTTACCCAAAACGAAGTAATCGGAGATGTTGTAACCGGTAAGCAGATACGGCTTGAGGGCAATACGCTCAAGGTATATACCACCGAAGTTGGCTGTATCAACGTGCAAGGAGCTTCGGGCGGTATTACGGCTGTGTCGTCAGACGAGCGTGTGGCTACGGTGCGGTGTGTCAACGACCAGCCAAAACAGGTGATAGTGAATGGTGTAAAAGAAGGTTCTGCCCGTATTGTGGTGACCGACGCTAAGGGAACTGCAACCTCATTCGTAGTTGTTGTGACCGATGTTGAACAGGCGTGGAGCACGAGAACAATCATCACGGCGGGCGATGAAGTGCGTTGTATGGTAGAGGGCGTGTCCCATGAAGACTCGTTAGCCATTGCCAAAGACGCACGGGAACGCTTCGCCGGATTAAAGTATGTCGTCAAAAGTAGGGCATACATACCGACCGAAGCCTATCGCATGTATATCTATGATAGGACGGACAAGCTGTTGGAGAAGTACGCCGTTGTATGGAACGAGGTAAAACAGGCTGATGCTACCATCTTTTATTTCGACCTGTTGTCGGATTATCGCGTGAAAGAACCGCTGGAAAGATTAAGTATCAGTCCACAGTTAGGACTGGAACGTAGTGTAAGTCGTTTCTACAAAAAGCAGTATCCGAAGTTGAAGAACGTAATCATACGCCAGTCTGTGAAGTTCTTGAAGCTTTAATCCCATGCCCTTCCGGGCGGAAGTTTCAATCCTATAGCTTTGGTAGTTCGGATAGATTGTGTTATTTTTGCAGCATGATGAAAACAATCAATGCATTACAGGACGAAGTCATTGAGGAATTTAATGACTTCGAGGATTGGATGGATAAGTACCAAATGCTCATCGATTTGGGAAACGAATTGGAACCATTGGATGATAAATACAAAACAGAGCAGAACCTGATTGATGGTTGTCAGAGCCGTGTATGGGTGCAATGCGATGTTGTTGATGGCCATTTGGAGTTTACGGCAGAGAGCGACGCGCTCATCGTAAAGGGCATTATAGCCTTACTTATCCGTGTAGTCAGCGGGCATACGCCGCAGGAAATCCTCGATGCCGACCTTTATTTCATCGATCGTATAGGCCTGCGCGACCATTTGTCGCCCACCCGTAGCAATGGCTTATTGGCCATGGTGAAGCGTATCAAGGCCTATGCGCTGGTGTATTCTTCCAACTAAAGATGCGCAAACTCAAAACTATTGAAATGAACCGGCTTTCCGTTGAAGAGTTCAAGGAAGCCCGGAAGCTGCCGCTCATCGTTGTTCTTGACGATGTGCGGAGCCTGTATAATGTGGGCAGCGTGTTTCGTTCGGCCGACGCTTTTCGTGTGGAGGCCATTTATCTCTGCGGAATCACGGCCACACCGCCCCATCCCGAGATTCATAAGACTGCTCTCGGAGGCGAGGATAGCGTAGACTGGCACTACTTCGAGACGGCTGAAGAGGCCGTCGAACAGCTCCATCGCGACGGTTATTTTGTTTATAGTATCGAACAAGTTCAAGGTTCTACGAAGCTGCAAGACCTGAAACTGGATGCTTCGCGGTCACCGATGACCTCCCAAACCGCCATCATCTTTGGCAACGAAGTGAAAGGCGTGAAGCAAAGCGTGGTCGATATGAGCGATGGATGTCTCGAGATTCCACTGTTCGGAACCAAGCACAGTCTTAATGTCAGCGTCACGGCCGGTATCGTTATCTGGGAGTTTGCCCGTCAGTTGTTGCTCATCGGCGATGCCGCGGAATAGCCGTAGGGCCATGGTTTAGGCCCGGCATGCTTTGTTTTTCATCATATTTCCATTAACTTTGCAAAACAATTATTAATCATCCACTTATGGAACAGACATTATTAATATATAATACGCTCAGCCGTACGAAAGAAAAATTCGTGCCGTTGCACGCGCCCAACGTGGGTATGTATGTATGTGGCCCAACCGTTTATGGCGATCCGCACCTGGGGCATGCCCGTCCGGCCATCACGTTCGACATCCTTTTCCGTTATCTGAAGCACTTAGGCTATAAGGTGCGTTACGTGCGCAACATCACCGACGTGGGCCATTTGGAGCACGATGCCGATGAAGGCGACGACAAGATTGAGAAGAAGGCACGCTTGGAGCAGCTCGAACCGATGGAAATAGCGCAGCATTACACCAATCGTTACCATCAGGCCATGGACGCGCTCAACGTGCTTCCGCCTTCCATTGAGCCACATGCCACGGGTCATATCATTGAACAGGAGGAACTGGTGAAGCAGATTCTGGCCAACGGATATGCCTATGAGAGCAACGGTAGCGTGTATTTTGACATCGAAAAGTATAACAAAGACCATAAGTACGGTATTCTTTCGGGTCGCAATCTGGAGAATATCATCAACGAAAGCCGCTCTTTGGCCGGCATAGGCGAAAAGCGTCATCAGGCCGACTTCGCCCTTTGGAAGAAAGCTCAGCCCGAACATATCATGCGATGGCCCAGCCCTTGGAGCGTTGGTTTCCCCGGGTGGCACTGCGAATGTACGGCTATGGGCCGCAAATACTTAGGCGATCATTTCGATATTCATGGCGGAGGAATGGACTTAGTGTTCCCTCATCACGAGTGCGAGATAGCACAAGCCGTGGCCAGTCAGGGCGATCAGATGGTGCGTTATTGGATGCACAACAACATGATCACCATCAACGGTCAGAAGATGGGTAAGTCGTTGGGCAACTTCATTACGTTGGAGCAGTTCTTTACGGGCAGTCATGCCGGCTTGGAACAGGCTTATAGCCCCATGACCATACGTTTCTTCATCCTCTCCGCCCACTATCGCAGCACCGTAGACTTCTCCAACGACGCCCTCAAAGCAAGCGAGAAAGGATTGGAACGCCTGATGACCGGACTGGGAAATCTGGCTCGCGTGCCCGTATCGGATAAGTGCGACGCTCAAACAGAGCAGTTTGTGAAGCAGCTGCGCCAGCGTTGTTACGACGCGATGAACGACGATTTCCAAACCCAACTTGTCATTAGCTACCTCTTCGAAGGCTGCCATGTCATCAATACGCTGCTCGATCATACAACACAGATTTGTGCCGACTGCCTGAAAGAACTGATCGAAACGATGCAACTCTTCGCTTTCGAGTTGTTGGGGCTGCGGAGTGAACAGGCAGACAACAACGAACAGCGCGAGGAAGCTTACGGAAAGGTTGTCGATATGGTGCTCGACCTGCGCGCCAAGGCCAAAGCCGAGAAGAATTGGGCCGTGAGCGACCAGATAAGAGATGCTTTGGCCGATGCCGGATTTGAGGTGAAAGACACCAAAGACGGCGTAACATGGAAACTGAATAAGTAATCTTTTTCTCCGTTTTCGGCCTGCGGATCATGTCTTTCACATATTTTTTTTCGTAGAAAGACGCAACCGCCGTTTGCGATTTTGTAAATATTCGCTCATAAAAACGGCTCTGTTTTTTTGCTCCATTTAGCATTGCGGAAGTCCAAAAACAGCATTTGGCGAGGTATTTTTATGCTATAATGGAGCTGTTTTTCGTGTTTTTTATTGCAAAAGCTATGCTTTGAGCGGCTCAAAGCATAGCTTTTACATGGTCAGAGGGCCACGATTAGCGGCTCAAAGCAGCCCTTTTACAACCTCAAAGCACTGCTTTGACAAGGTATAATGCCCTTTTTACAAGTCTCCATTTTGATAAACGGTTGATAATCAGCGCATAACGCAAAGTTCATTTCCTTGCCGTTTTTCGCTGTCAATCCCTTTTTGTTTTCAAAAAACACGACTTTTTTTGCCCTTTTGTCAAGATAATTCACAGCGTTTTCTTGACACTCGTTGGTGATAGCTATTCTACCACATACAAAAAAAATAAAATATTTTTTACATTTTTATTATTATTGTTTTGGAACTTTACAAAGAAAACTTTTACATTTGTAAATGTGCAGGGCGTAACTCTTCTTGAATGTTAACCTTGGTGACACCTGTACATAACAGATATTTGCTGTAGATTGTTGTCTTCATTGCCTGGACAGGCAACTGAAAGACTGATATAATTAACTTAATGATAAGTTTTTTTATGAGTGCAAACAAACGGTTTTGGCAAACTGCGGTGATGCTGGCGCCCATGTTATGGGCCGCGAGTGTCTTACCGACAGGACATGCTCAGAATGCAGTAACCGTATCGGGAACCGGCCAACAAAAGATGAAGAGCGACCGGCGAACGGTGAGGGGACAAGTGAAAAACGAACAAGGTGAGCCTTTGATTGGTGTGACGGTCTATGACGGAAGCGGCAAGGCAAGCGGAGTGACTAACTTGGACGGAATGTATGAGATAAGCATTCCCAACACGCGTGTCACGATCCGCTTTTCTTATGTCGGTATGGAAACGGCCGATGTAACAGTCGAACCGGGAACGGCCGACGTGACACGCAATTTGTCGATGCGGTCGAACACAACGATTAAGGACGTGGTCGTAACAGGTATTTTCCGGAAAAACAAGAATGCCTTTACGGGGGCGGTTTCTACCATCACCAATAAGGAACTGAAGGAGTTTGGTAACAAGAACCTGCTCACTTCTATCGCCAACATCGACCCTTCGTTCAATATGTTGGTGAACAATCAGTTCGGTTCTGACCCTAACCACCTGCCCGACGTGCAGATCCGAGGCACCGCCAACCTGCCCACCATCACCAATTTGCAGGATAATACGCGCACCGACCTCAATACGCCACTGATCATTATGGACGGCTTTGAGATCAGTCTTACCCGTATGATGGACCTGAACGAGGATGAGGTTGAATCGATTACGTTGCTGAAAGACGGTTCGGCCACCGCTATCTACGGTTCGCGCGGAGCCAATGGCGTGATTGTTATTCAACGAAAGAGTCCCAAGGCTGGTCGTCTGCGGTTTACATACACCGGAAGTCTTAATATCGAAGCTCCCGATCTGACCGACTATCATCTGCTCAACGCGGCCGATAAGCTGGAACTGGAACGTCGTTCGGGCTACTACGATAGTACCGATCCTACGCGCGACTTCAGATTGAAGCGTAGATATTCGAAACTGTTGCGTGAGGTGGCACGTGGCGTTGATACCGACTGGCTGTCGAAACCATTACGCACGGGTGTGGGACAGCGCCATAATATCCGATTGGAAGGTGGCGATGAGAGCTTCCGCTATGCGGCTTCGCTACAATATAATAAGGTGGCGGGTGTCATGAAAGGCTCGGGACGCAATAGTTTCAATGGCGGCATCACTCTGTCTTATCGTCATTCGGGATTGCTCTTTACCAACGACCTCAATATCGGACACACGCATTCGGATAATTCGCCATACGGTTCGTTCTCTGATTACACCAAGCTCAATCCCTATTGGAAACCATACGACGACAACGGAAACCTGATAAAGATGTTCGATACGAACGTAGACTTCTACGGCAGTTCGAGCAATCTCCCGTCTAATCCGCTCTACAACGCGCTGCTAAATCAGAAGGATAGTCAGCAATATACCGACATCACGGACAACTTCTCTATCGAGTGGCGACCGTTTGATGGCTTTATTACCCGTGGACGAGTGGGCTTTACATGGACAAATCGTGAGAGCGATTATTTCAGACCGGCCAAACATACGATGTTTGAAGCCGACGAATACCAGACCGATGAGGGCAGTTTGCGCAAAGGTCGCTATCAGTATGGCACGGGAAAGGTTACCAATTACGAGATCGCGCTTACCGCAAGCTACTCCAAACTCTTAGCGGAGAAGCATCTGGTGTATGCCGCTGCCAACTGGAATGTTACGTCGAACTTCTCGCGTAACTATCATTTCGTCGTGGAAGGATTTACCGATGAGAAGCTCGATTTCCCATCAAACGCCCTGCAATATCAGAAAGGCGGCAAGCCTTCGGGCGGTGAAGCGCGCACCCGAGCCGTGGGATTGGTGATGAACGCCAACTACTCTTACGACAACCGCTACTATACGGACGTGGCCTATCGTGTCGATGGTTCTTCGCAGTTCGGTAAGAACCGCCGCTTTGCGCCATTCTATTCGGCGGGTATCGGTTGGAACGTGCATAATGAGGCGTTTATGAAAGACGTGCATTTCATCAATCGCCTGAAACTACGGGCCTCTTACGGTCAGACCGGTTCGCAGAAGTTTAGTGCCTATCAGGCTGTGGCCACCTATAACTATTATCTCAACGACCGCTATAACCGATGGACGGGTGCCTATCAGAAGGCTTTGGAGAACCCCGAACTCGAATGGCAGAAGACCAATAAATGGAATGCGGGCATGGAATTGAACCTCTTCGGCAATCGTCTGAACTTTGTTGCGGACGTTTATCTCGACCGTACTTCCAACCTGTTGTCATCCCTCAATCTGCCTTTGTCTAACGGATTCACGTCGTATATTGAGAATATCGGTAAGGTAGAGAATAAAGGTTTTGAAATCAAAGCTACCGCTTTCTTGCTGCGCGATGAGCAAAAACGCCTTGCTTGGTCGCTTACCGGTTCTATCGCTCATAATGAAGATAAGGTCGTGAAACTGTCGCAGGCTATGAAAGACGAGTATGCCAAGCGATTGCTCACGGGCGGCATTGCCCCCAACAGCGTGATACGTGAGGGCGAATCGCAGTATACAATCTATGCCGTTCCCTCATTGGGAATCGATCCGAGTACCGGTTACGAGCTTTATCGGAAGAAAAACGGTGAGATAACTTATGCTTGGGACGCGGCCGATCGCGTTGCCTGTGGCGTGAACCAGCCTAAATATCGTGGCGTATTGAGCAGTATGGTGCGTTGGAAGGACTTTACGGCCAACGTCTCCTTCGGCTATCGCTTCGGCGGACAGATCTATAATTCGACGCTGGTTTCGCGCATTGAGAATGCCGATAAGCATTATAATGTAGACGAAAGGGTGTTTAAGGATCGCTGGCAGAAGCCTGACGATCACACCTTCTTCAAAGGATTGACCAACCAGACGCCCACCTACGCCACCTCGCGCTTTGTGCAGAACGAGCGTACGCTGAGCTGCCAGAACATTCATCTTAGTTACCTGTTCAGTAACAATCCATGGCTCAGGCGGTATTTTGGTGTTCAGGCCCTCACGTTGAGCGGCGACCTGAGCGACCTTTTCTATCTTTCCAGTGTGAAACAGGAACGCGGACTATCTTATCCTTATTCACGTCGGTTCTCGTTCACTTTATCAGTTAATTTCTAACGATTAAACTCCGAAACAATGAAATACGGCAAGAATATCATCGCTGGCCTGCTCCTTATGGGCATGACAGCGTCCTGCAACGACTTTCTAAACGTGCTTCCATCTACCGAAAAGGAAAGCAATGAGATGTTTAGTACCGTCGAAGGTTGCAGAAGTGTATTGATAGGAAGTTACATCCGCATGAAACAAAACAGCCTTTATGGGCAGGAACTCACATGCGGAAGCATTGAAAATCTGGCACAACACTGGACTTATACGTCGGGTTCGATAGGCGAATATCTGCAAAAATACGACTATAAGGCCGACGTAGTGGAAACTGTGATGGAGAATAATTACAACAATCTCTATAAGGTTGTGGCCGATGTAGACGGTTTACTGGCCGGTATAGAGGCACACCGCAGCATCCTCGACGACCGCAACTACAACCTGTTGCGCGGCGAAGCGTTAGGTCTGCGAGCCTTCTGTCACTTCGATGTGCTGCGCCTTTTCGGTCCAATGCCCGGCAATGTGCCCGCAACGAAGATTCTACCTTACGTGAAAGAGGTGAAGAACAAGCCCAACGCCTTTGTCAACTACGCGGATTATACGGCTCAGTTGATGCAGGACTTGAACGACGCTGAGGCTGCTTTGGCCAAGGTAGATCCCATCCGTGAGCAATCAATCGAGGCCTTGAACCAAGCTTCAAGCAGCGAGGACGACTTCTGGGGAGCACGCCAAATGCGCATGAATTACTATGCGGTTTGTGCCTTGAAGGCCCGTGTTTATCTGTGGATGGGTAACAAGGAGCAGGCCTTGAAATACGCCAAAATGGTGATGGAAGCGAAGTCGACGGATGGAAAAGTCATGTTCCGGCTGGGCACACGAGACGATTGTGCCCGTGGAGATCGCACATTCTCAAGTGAGCACATCTTCAATCTGAAGGCCAATAACCTTTCTGAATCCATCGGTTCAGGCCGCACTTATCAGAAGCCGAAGAAAGAACTCAACGCCCAACTCTACGAAAACGGAACGTCAGATATCCGCTTTGTCAATATGTGGGAAGAGGTTAATATCAGCTATTACAATCGTCCGTTCTACTTCTTGAAGTACGTTCAGACCGATAAAATGCCTTCGTTGGCGAAGAATGTAATACCACTCATCCGTCTTTCCGAGATGTATCTCATCGCCATGGAATGCAGTCCGTTGGCCGAAGCCGAAACTTACTATAAGGCATTGTGTGCCGCACGCGACGTGACTCCGGCTGCAATGACTGGCGAAAGCGAGCGTATTAAACTGCTGACGCAGGAATATCACAAGGAATTTTACGGCGAAGGCCAGACTTTCTATGCCTGCAAACGAATGGCGATAACCGATAATCTGTGGACGTCCGTGCCCGGTTCGGTTGAGACTTATGTAGTTCCTCTTCCGAAGAAAGAGGCTGTTTATGTAAACTAAAAAGTGGAGATTATGAAGAAAACAATCTATATGGCATTGTTGTTCGCCCTTGCGCTGACAAGCTGTAAGGAAGATGAACGCCTGATATTCAATGATAAGGCGCGGGTGGAATTGGTCAGTGAGGACAAGAATGCGCCGGCCGACTACTCTTACTCGTTCGTGTGGGGAAGTGATACACGGGTGCGTGACACCGTGTTTATTCCCGTGAGAGTCATTGGCGGAACGGCCAATAAGGATCGGCAGGTGATGTTTGAACAGGTGACCGAGTATAAAATCACCTACACCTACGACAAGTTGGGCAAGGTGCAAGACTCTACCGTGACCGAATTAGCAAACAAAGCGGTTGCCGGCGTGCATTATGTAGCTTTCACCGATGCCGACATCCAGCCGCTGATGGTGGTCAAGGCCGGACGTATCAGAGACAATATCGGCATTGTAGTGCTGCGTGACGCCTCGTTGAAAGCCGACAAAGTGAGGTTGCGTCTGCGCCTGAAAGAGAATGCCGACTTCGGTTTCGGAGAGCGTCGTCTGCTGGAACGCACCGTTATTATCTCGGATAAGATAGAACAACCGTCCACTTGGAACTACACCACAAAATACTACTTGGGCAATTATAGCATATCCAAGCACAAACTCATGGTACAGGTCGTAGGAGACAAAGTGGACGACGCGTGGGTCAAGAAGATCAACGGGGAGAAGTCGGTTGCCATTTACTGGCGTGGTAAATTCATCGAAGCGTTGGAGGCATTTAACAACGATGCGGCCAATCAGGCTTCGGGAGCGGCACCATTGCGCGAAGATCCGACAGACAAGAACAGTCCGCTGGTGACCTTCCCCACAGGTATATAATTTCTTTTCTACAATCATCTTGAATGATGGGCACTGCCCATCGCCAATCTATAAACAAGAAATCTATGAAACGTATAAATATTTTTCTCGGCGGACTTGCTGCGCTTTTACTGAGCAGTTGCTTCTCAGACAAAAGCAATTATGATTATCTGCAGCCCGTCGACATCCGTGTAGAAGGGGTGGACGAAGCCTATACGGTGAGTCCTACGGGCGACAGATTACAAATCACCCCGAAGATTTATCCCGATAACCGACAATATGATTGCTTCTGGACAGTGGTTCCCGCATCGGCATCTTGGGGCGATAAGCCCGACACGATCTCACGTAATCGCAATCTGGATTATGCTGTCAACATGAACGTAGGTAGCTACAAGATGCGCTTTTGCGCAAAAGATCAAGAGACAGGAGTATTCGCTTACGAGGAATACAACCTCTATGTAACCACCGATATGGCAACGGGCTGGTGGGTGTTGAAGAGCGAAGGCGACAGCGCCGACGTTGATTTCTTTTCCGAAAAGAAAACAAAACTCGACGTGATACAGGCTGCCAATGGCCGCCACTTGCAGGGAACGGCCGTAGATCTGTACTTCAACTTCTCCTATTGGCGCTTTGACGAAGTGAACAAGAGGGACAAACGAGGCAATGCCGTGTTTGTCGCGAGTAGCAAGGACCTGATGGCCGTAGATTATTTTACGGGCAAAACCATCCTTGATTACGACGGACTGTTCATAGACAAACCCGCTAAACGCGAGGTACACGCTATGTTTGCGGGTCCCTCCGACGTACATGTCTATGTAGACAACACGGTCTACACGCTGTTCTTTTCACGTTACGACATTTACAAGCAATTTATTCTGAAGTCGCTGGGTGATTATAAACTATCGCCTGTTCGGCACGCAGGCAATTCGCTGCCCCTGCTCTTCAACGAGAAGAATCGTTCGTTCTGCAGCGTCAGCCGTCAGTCTCCGCGTCTGGATTACTTCGCCGATGGTGTGCCTTCTTCTAAGAATATGGGAATGGATTTATTATTCATGGGCGGCCTCACCACATCCGCCTATACGCCCGGTGGCGTAGCGATGGCGCTCATGAAGAAGACAGACGAGGAAAAGTATTACCTGCTGACGCTGAACGGACAACCCAGTACCATGGATTTGAACCCCATCAGCAAGATGGAGGAAATCGACGCTTCGCTCAACGTTCTCAAAGCAAAATACCGCACGCTGAACCAAAACAATAAGATTCTCTATTATGTAAAAGACAACAAACTCTGCACCTGCAACCTCGAGAATATGGCCGAGGCCGAACAGAATGTCAGCTGGCCGGCAGACGAGAGAGTAACTTACATGGAGTATCTGAAGTATTCGCCCTACGGACAAGACAGTTCGTGGTTCGATTATCTGGCCGTAGGCACCACTCGAAACGGCAGCTATAAGCTCTATCTTTACCCCGTCAGCGCGGGTGCGGTGAGCCCTGCCGTCAAGGTGATGGAAGGAAAGGGTGAGGTGAAACGCGCCAGCTTTATGAGTCAGACATCGAGCGGCACTTATACTTCTACCTTATTCTAAAAGTCAAGAACGATGAAAAGAATATTCTTAGCTATCCTTGGCGCGTGTCTTTGCCTATCGGCTACGGCCGAAGTCGTGATTCGTGGCACCATCAATCCCGAGAATGGAGAGCGGATAAGCCTTTATGCCGCTACGCCGTTTGCCGACAGCCTGTGCGCAACCGTGCAGGCTGACGCCGCAGGTAGGTTTGTCTTGAAGGCCGCTTTGCCGCACAACGGGCTTTACATGCTTTCCGGAAAGGATAACGTGACGCATCCTATCTATCTGAAAGACGGCGAACAGGTAGCCGTGAAGTACTCGCATGAGCGGCTGAACGTACTCAGTGGATTAAGTCCCGAAGGCCAACGCTTCGCCGCTTGGGCTAATAAGAGCGCGGCCGTTCAGCTGCATGCGTATCTGTTCAACTACATTCCCGGTGGCCAAACGGTGGCCCCTGCTGTGTTCGTTCGTGAATTTAGGGCGTTGAAACAGGCTGCCGTCGCCATGAAGCAGCAGCTCAAAGGCAACTCTGCGGCCGTCACTTTGCTGCGGCAGAAGATAGATACCGATTTGGCGTTCTATGCTTTATCCTATCGCAAAAATCATATTGCTGACATAGAAAAGGGCTTTATCACCGCTGCCGACCTCGACGCCTACAAGCGATTGTTTAGCCGTGCCGACCTGTTGCGTCTCCCTTACGCTGCTGATATGCTCGTGGCGTATGTCGATTATCTGGCAGAACAGCAGAACATTGCGCCCACCGATTATGCTGCCCGCCAGTCTTTGCTGGCCTCTCAGCCCCTCCGCGAGACTTATCTTTATCAGGTCGCAAGTCGGCTGCAATACTATGAGAAGTACGAAGCGCTGCGCCGTTCGGTGGAGAAAAGCCCGTTGTCCGATGCGCTCGTGCAGGCGTTCCGCCCCATCGAAGAGCAGTTGGCATGGTCGAAACCTGGCAGTATGGCGATCGATTTTGAAGGAAAGCGCCCCGATGGCACTCCGCTCAAGTTGAGCCAGCTGCGTGGCAAGGTGGTTGTGGTTGACGTATGGGCCACTTGGTGTGCGCCGTGCATCCGGATGATTCCCTATTTCAAGCAACTCGAAAAGGAACTCGACACTCCCGAAGTCACCTTTCTCAGCGTCTGTGTAGGCACGTGGGTAGAGAACGACCGCTGGAAAGAACTCATCCAAAAGCATGAACTTACGGGCAATCTCATCTTTATTGATAGTTGGACGAAAGGTTTTGCGATTGATTATCATGTCACGGGCGTACCACGGTTTATGATTGTCGACAGCGAAGGTCGTATGGTTTCGTTCGCTGCCCCTGCGCCTAAGTATCCCGAACTAAAGGCCATGATTCTAAAAACGCTGGGGCGTTCCGCTGCCTCTTGATTATGGGCTATCATTCCGGTCGCCCCTGTCTGCTATTCCAAGCGGACAGGGGCGACTGTTTTATTCAAACTATTGCAGTATCGGATGTATCTTCCGGAGATATTCAAAGACATCGTCGGCTCTTTTGAACTTGCCTTTCGACCGCTTTTCCACTATTTTTAGAAATGCGTCGTCATAGATGTTATGTAACGTCTGTCCAGAGAAATTGGAAACTGGACCAACAAAGACAATACCGTCAATCCAGTCTTTCATTAGATTGTCCGGCCTGTAGGGCGAGCCTGCTTGCACATCTCCTCCCCAATCGCCAGGCCTTTTCGGGTTGGCATAATACTGCTTGATGGTGATCGAATTGAAAGCTCCGCCCATGTCGAAAGCCACCGGCTGATTGCCATTCATCGCGAACGCACGGTCTATAGTCCCACCATCAATCTGCAACCAATGACCATGCTCATCCTTTTCGTAGCCGCCACTACCCATATAGGCTCCCCAAAGATTGACGATGAACACGTCGTCGGGATAACATTTCTTCAGCAAAAAGCCCGCACTTGGGAAATTATAATAACGTTCTTTATACTTTACGCCCCTTATTTGGGCCTGTGTATGTGCCGCTCCTGCATAAAAAAGCACATGCTGTTTCTTGACGATACAGCCTCGGATGGCCGAAAACATATGGTCGTCACGTGAACCTGTATATACAAAATCTTCTCCGTCCATACTCGCCTGCACATATTTGGGATCAAGCAGGATAATCTGTGTCTTGTGCTTAGGCGACTTCTGTTGGTTTGTTTCCCACACGGTTTGAAAAATTCTGACATACTCCAAATACGGATTGCCATAATTGTCTGGGGCATGCTGCAATATCTTGAGGACCAAATCTTCCCTATATGTGTCAGCTTTCAGGAAGTCGTTGACGATCTTCTGGTCGCTTTCATTACCAAACTCTAAGGCCAGAATGTCGACGTTCGTAAGGGTATCGTTGGCTATCTTGCGTAAAAAGCTGCACAAAAAGTCCGGATGCTCTTTGATCCAATGGTCTTCACCAACCGCGACAACGGCATGGGTGCGGAGTTTGTCGGCCAGATATGTCAGTGGTGCAATGCCGTGGCTTTTGACATAAGCATAATAATCCGCAGTTCTATCTTGGGCAGACAGGCTACCGACCAACATGTGGCATAAAAATAAAAGGAACGCAACTCTTTTCATCTGATAATTCTTTTAACGTGAATTGGATATAAGAAATTCTCTTAGAGGCGTAAGAGTGAAATGTTTTTGTGACTTTATTAGGTGAAAAACAAATAAATATCCACTCCTATGGCTGATACAAATTTAATAGAAATATGTTGTATATTCGATGAATTCTGTAAATATTTTGAACCAAAACTAAAAAGCATATCACGGTTTTGTCAATATTCGCTCATCAAAAACGGTTCGATTTTTTGCTCCATCCAGCATTACGAAAGTCCAAAAAACAACATTTGGCGAACTGTTTTCATACTATGATGGAGCAGTTTTTCGTGTTTTTAGTTGCAAAAGCTATGCTTTGAGCAGCTCAAAGCATAGCTTTTACATGCTAAAAGGGCCACTATTAGCAGCTAAAAGCAGCCCTTTTACAACTTCAAAGCACTGCTTTGACAAGGTATAATACCCTTTTTGTAACCCTCTTTTTAAATAAATCATTGATAATCAGCGTATAACGCAAAGTTCATTTCCTTGCTGTTTTTCCCCGTCAATCCCTTTTCGTTTTCAAAAAACACGACTTTTTTCGCCGTTTTGTCAAGATAATTCGCAGTGCTTTGTTTTGAAAAATAAGCAAGGTTATATTTACTAAGGTTTTCGTTTCTGTGTTTAGAAATGGGATGGCGTGAGCCGTAAGGGGCGTGATTTATCACGTTCCGCACAATCAAAATATATCTTGTTTAAGGCGATTTGACAAAAAACAGGTTACAACAGGAAGCAAACTCTATATCTGAATGTGCTCAATTACGCATTATATTGTTTTTGTGTACAAACAGAACATGCTCAATCACGCATTATATTGTCTTTGTATTTGAGCGGAACATGATAAATCATGCCCTTACGGCTGGCGCTTGGCGACTGATTTATATTTACTAAGGTTTTCGTTTCCGTATTTAGAAATGGGATGGCGTGAGCCGTAAGGGCGTGATTCATCACGTTCCGCACAATCAAAATATATCTTGTTTAAGGCGATTTGACAAAAAACAGGTTACAACAGGAAGCAAACTCTATATCTGAATGTGCTCAATTACGCATTATATTGTTTTTGTGTACAAACAGAACATGCTCAATCACGCATTGTGCGTGTCTTTGTGTATGAGCGGAACATGATAAATCATGCCCCTACGGCTGGCGCTTGGCTACTGATTTATCGGTTTTTTCGTCCGAAATCGGCCGGCACTTCGCCCCACTTCTTCGTTTCCCACTTAATGATAGGCGTGCGGAGAGGATGCGTACGGAGCCATGCTTCGGCACGTGCGATAATCTGAAAGAGAGGCTCGGTTTGAGGGTTGCGCGCCAACTTGGTCTTGCATTGCTTCTTGTTGACCCACAGAATGGCGTTGTAACTGTCGGAATAAATCACCTTGTCGTGTAGTCCCAGCTTCTCTAAGAGGGCCAACGCGTGGACGATGGCCAGAAACTCACCGATGTTGTTGGTGCCTTGCATGGGGCCGAAGTGAAATACCTGCGCGCCCGTCTGTAAGTCGATGGCCTGATATTCCATCGGTCCGGGATTGCCCGAGCAGGCCGCGTCTACGGCCCAAGCGTTGGCCTTCACCTCAGGAGGCAAAGGCAGTACGGTGTCGTTGCGCCAGTCGGGCGGATTGAGCATGTCGTTTTGATTAGCCATTTTCTATGATTAGAAAAATAAAAGCCTTTCTTATTGCCACAAGAAAGGCTTTTATCAACTGTTTTTATGTTCCTTCCCAATGCGGAAGGAGTCTTTTACATACGTTCGGGAACTTCGATACCGAGCAGTGCCATGCCGTTCTTGATGGTCTTGGCAACGTTCTGTGCCAGTACGATACGGGTAATTTTCTCTTCCTGACTATCGGCATTGAGGATGCTGTAGTCGTGATAGAACTGGTTGAACAGCTTGGTCAGTTCGTAGCAGTAGTTAGCTATGCCGCTCGGACTGTAGTCTATACCGGCCTGTTCGACGGCCGCGCCAAACTCGCTGATCTTCTGAATCAGTTCTATTTCCTTTGCGTTGAGCTTTGTATCGGTGGCCAAAGTAGCGGGCAAAGCGATGTTGTCGGCTGCCGCCTTGCGCATGATGCTGCGAATACGGGCGTATGTATATTGGATGAAGGGCCCGGTATTGCCGTTGAAGTCGATACTTTCGGCCGGATTGAAGAGCATGTTCTTGCGGGCGTCTACCTTCAGAATGAAGTATTTAAGCGCGCCAAGACCCACCACGCGGGCTATCTCCTGCTTCTCTTCTTCGGTCATATCCTTGAACTTACCCAGCTCGTCGCTCGTCTTGCGGGCATCGTCTATCATGGTAGTAATCAAGTCGTCGGCGTCCACCACCGTGCCCTCGCGGCTCTTCATCTTACCATTGGGCAGTTCTACCATGCCATAGGAGAAGTGAACCAGCTCTTTGCCCCACTTGAAACCTAAGCGGTCGAGCAGCAGCGACAACACCTGGAAGTGGTAGTTCTGCTCGTTGCCAACCACATAGATCATCTTGTCGATGGGGAAATCGTTGAAACGCATTTCGGCCGTGCCGATATCCTGTGTCATATACACCGAGGTGCCGTCAGAACGAAGCAACAGTTTTTGGTCCAAACCTTCGTCAGAAAGATCTGCCCATACACTGTTGTCATCCTTTTTGAAGAAAAGTCCCTTGCTGAGACCTTCTTCTACCTTCTTTTTTCCCTCGAGGTATGTGTTTGATTCGTAATATATCTTGTCGAAGCCAACGCCCAATGCCTTGTAGGTTTCATCGAAACCGGCATATACCCAGTCGTTCATTTGAGTCCAGAGGTTGCGCACTTCGGGGTCGTTCTGTTCCCATTTCACGAGCATTTCGCGGGCTTCCTTGATGAGCGGAGCTTCGCTTTTGGCTTTCTCGGCAGCCGCTTCTTCGTCCATTCCCTCACTCATGTATTGGGCTTTCAGCACGTCGCACTCTGCCTTATAGTGCTTATCGAAAGCCACATAGAAGTCGCCGATAAGATGATCGCCCTTCTTTCCGGCCTGTTCGGGTGTGATACCGTTGCCCCACTTCTGCCAAGCCAGCATGCTCTTACAGATGTGAATGCCGCGATCGTTCACGATATTGGTCTTGACAACCTTGTTGCCGTTGGCCTCCATAATCTGTGCCAAAGACCAGCCGAGCAAATTATTGCGGACATGTCCTAAGTGAAGCGGCTTGTTGGTGTTGGGCGAGCTGTATTCAATCATCACTAATGGTGAGTCGGCCGTGGCTTTTTTCTCACCGTAAAACTCATCGGCATTGATGGCGTTGAGCAGTTCTACCCACGCCGTGTCGGCTATCGTGAGGTTCAGGAAGCCTTTCACAACGTTGAAGGTGGCCACTGCCTTGCAGTTGTCGGCAAGATATTGGCCAATATCCTGCGCGGTATCTTCTGGTTTTTTCTTTGAAATCTTCAGGAAAGGGAATACAACCAAGGTCAGATTACCTTCAAAATCGCTACGAGTTTTCTGAAGTTGCACCATTCCGGAAGGCACATCTTGACCATAGAGTTCTTTTATCGACGCGATAACAGAACTACTAATTTGACTTTCAATATTCATAGGGGAAGTTTAATTCGGTTATTATGATGCAAAGTTAGCGCAAAATGCGCTAACTCCAAAATAAATCACTTTAATTTTACCGCTCGGTAAACAGCACCTGCACGAGCGTCTGGCCCACGGCCTTGAGCGTATTCTTGTCGATATTGCTTATGTCGTCGGCCAAGGTATGCCATGTCGGGCCGAAGCTGCTCTGGCTGCAATCGGGATAATAGGGGATGATATCGATGGTCGGAATGCGTGCCACTTGGTTCACAGGAACGTGGTCGTCGGTGATGCCACCGCCGTTGCTGTTGGGGAAGAAACTGCCATAGCCGGCCTGACGGGCCGCGCGCCACACCTTCTTGACAATCTCTGGCGCGTATTGCATGGAGAATTGCTCCCGATAGAACTTTGCCCCTACGCCGCCAACCATGTCGAGCAGTATGCCATAGCGGGCTTCGTAGTTTGCGGGCAGGTGACTACTCCAGTACTGCGCGCCCAAAGCCCACGAGTTTTCGTCATCGGCTACGGACGACCACTGCGGTGTTCCCCAGTCTTCGGCATCGAAACAAACAAAGTCGACACCTAAATTGTCCGGCAGACGCTGAGTGTCGGTATGTAGCAGGCGTGCCAATTCCAGCATGACAGCTACACCGCTGGCCGCGTCGTTGGCGCCCAAGATGGGCTTTTTCCAGTTGGCGGAGTCGGGATCATTGTCCGCCCAAGGCCTACTGTCCCAATGGGCACAAAGCAGAATGCGGGTTGTGGCGGTCGGGTTGTAGCTGGCCATGATATTATGGCATTTCAACACGGTTCCGTCATAGCCCTTTACGTCTGTTTTCTGACTCATTACTTTGCAGCCATAAGCCTTGAAACGGCTGATAATCCAGGCGGCGCAACGGTCGTGTCCGATTGAATTCATGTCGCGGTAGCCGAAATCACATTGTGCCTGAGTGAAAGCAAAAGCGCTGTCGGCATTGAAAACAGGACCTACCGGTTTCACATTCTCCACTTCTTCTGCTTCTTCCACCATTGTTGTTTCGGCTTTTGACATTTTATAGAAATAGGCTCCTCCGCCTAAAAGGCCCGCCAACGCGAGTGCCAATATTGTCTTCATAGACTTTTTCATTACGATTTTCTTGCTTTAAATATTCTGTACTTCTGCCATCACACGCAGCCAGTTGCCGCCCCATATCTTGCGGATGTCGTGCTCATTGTAGCGTCGCCGCAACAGCCGGATGGTCAATTGTATGAGTTCGGAGCTGTCGGCCAATCCACGGATGCCGCCGTCGCCGTCGAAGTCGGTGCCAATTCCCACATGATCGACGCCCATAATCCGGATGAAATGTTCCAGATGGGCCAGCGCGTCGTAGATAGTGGCTTCGCCATCCTGCCGCAAAAAGCCATGATAAAGCGTGATATGGGCCACGCCTCCCTTCTGCGCAAGGGCCCGCAGTTGGTCGTCGGTCAGATTGCGGGGCACATCGCACAAGGCTTTCGCGTTGCTATGACTGCAAACTATGGGCTTGTTGCTGATGTTCAGGGCGTCGTAAAAACTCTTTTCGCCGCCATGGCTCAAGTCGACCATCATGCCCAGGCGGTTCATTTCGTGTATCACCTTCTCGCCGAAGGGACTTACGCCACCATGCGTATGGCAGCCTCGGGCACTGTCGCAGATAGCGTTGTCGCCATTGTGGCACAGTGTCATGTAGGCAACACCACGTTGTTTGAAGTGTTCCAGACGGGTCAAATCATGCTCAATGGCTAAGCCGTTCTCGATACCGAGCATGATACTTTTGCGTTGGTTGCGCTTGTTCTCATACAAATCCTCGGGCGTTCGTGCGATGGCAATAGCGTTGGGATGGGCATTGACAATCTCTTCTATCTTGTCGAAGATGAGGTTTGTATAAGCCGTAGGGGTAATATTCCACTGCTTCCTGCTATCTTGGGTCATGTATTTTTGCGCCAACAAGGGGTTGTGAGTCGCAATTCCGTGCAGGTCGAGCTTGGAAGAGAAAGATTCGTTGGGCTGCGGTTGTGGCAGATAGGCCACCATCGTAACGGCGTCTTGACGCCCATCGGTCATCTTGTGCAGGTCGTAGAGAATGCGAGAGTCGCGCCGTCCGAACTCAACACCTTGTGGAAAGAACATCGGTGTGTCGCAATGCGTGTCGAGCGTCAGCACTCGGTGATGCGTAGCTTTGGCCTCCGCAAAGTCTTTCGCTTTGCAAACGAGCCACTCAAACAGTTTGAGTCCATCTTCTTCGAGCCATTCCGGATGCCATTGTACGCCTATAATATCCTTAAATTCGCTACTTTCCATGGCTTCAATAATGCCATCTGAGGCTTGCGCCGTCGCCTTAAAGCGTTTTCCGCAGTCGGCAACGGCCTGGTGATGGAAAGAGTTGACGAAGATGCGGTCGGTCTGATAAAGTTCGGCCAACAGGCTGTCCGCGTCCAACGAAACCGCGTGCGTGGCCTCATTGCGGGCTGCGTCCTGGCTGTGCTTGATGCGATGAAGAACTGTCGATGAATCGGGAGTTGAGGAATGGATATCCTGCATGACCTTTCCACCCAGTGCCACGGCCAGTGTTTGCATGCCTCGGCAGATTCCTAACATGGGAAGTTGTCGGTTGTAGGCCAGTCTGGCGGTCAGTAATTCGGCCAAATCGCGCGCTTGGTTGATATTGCCCAACGCGCGTTCGGGCTGTTCGCCGCTCCACAAAGGATTATAATCGGCCCCTCCGGTGAAAATAAGGCCGTCTAATTGATCCAGCGTATTGATGATTACAGCGGAATCAGCGATGGGAGGAAGTACCACGGGTATGCCGCCGGCAGCTACTACTTGTTTGTAATAGCGGTCGCGCAACGTAATGTCTATATCACTATAATTAGCAGTAAGGCCGATAATCGGACGACGATCGGCTTCTGGAAATATCGCGTAAACAGAATTTAAATGCGATTCTAAATCAAATTTTTCCATAAGAAATCCCTCTGGCAGAGGGGAAATGTGATGCTTTATTTATCTGTTATCACTACCGGAATCTCACGTTTGATGCTTTGTTCCAGCGAAATAAGGGTTTCGGTGCTCACCACTCCGGGTATTTCCTGCAAGCGGGCGTTGAGCAAATCCATCAGTTGTTCATTGTCCTTGGCGTAGAGTTTCACCAACATGGTGTAAGGACCGGTCGTAAAATGACATTCTACCACTTCAGGAATCTGTTCCAAACGCTCTACCACATCTTTATACATGCTGCCTCGCTCCAGATTCAATCCCACATAAGTGCATGTCGAATAGCCTAAACTCTTGGGGTTGATATCAAATCCGCTGCCTGTAATGACGCCTCCTTCCACGAGGTGTTGTACACGTTGATGAATGGCGGCACGTGATACATTGCACTCCGCAGCTACATCCTTAAATGGGATGCGTGCGTTTTTTGAGAGTATGTTTAGGATTTTTTTATCCAGATTGTCAATCTTATCCATGTATAAATGATGTTAGGATTCAATGTGGAAGGTTCAATGAATAAAGCAAAAATAGAGATTATAAATGATATAAACAACAAAAATGCGCAAAAAACATTCGTTTTCCGCGCATTTTGTCATTATTTTAGCTTTGCTTATTTGCTTTTTTCAGCAGGCTTCTCAATGCTCACCAACTCTACGGTGAAGATCAAAGTAGAATAGGGTTTGATTTGTCCGGCCTGTCGATTGCCGTAAGCCAGTTCCTGTGGAATGTAGATTTCCCACTTGCTTCCGACCGGCATCATCGTGAGGGCTTCGGTCCATCCCTTGATTACTTCGCCGCAACTGAAAGTCGTTGTCTGCGGGTTGCGCTTGTAACTGCTGTCGAATTCAACGCCGTCAATGGTCTTTCCGGCATACTTCACGGTCACCCGATCGGTTGCTTGCGGCATGGGGCCGTTGCCCATTGTAAGCACCTTGTACTGCAATCCGCTGGCTGTTGTCTTTACATCGGCCTTTGTCGCATTGTCCTTTAGCCATTGTTCGTTGCTCTGCTTGTAGGCAGCGAAAGCGGCTTCCGCAGCTGCTTCGATAGCCGAGCGGAACATTTTGTCGGCCGAATCTTTCTGCAAGAGCGTCGGTTCGTCCGATGCGGCAGTTAAGAAAGCTTCGTCAAAGATATGGGTATTCAAGGTAACGGAAGCCGTACTCAGGTCTTTGGCCAGCTTTTCTACCTGTGGAGCAATCATCTGCGCGACGCGTAAACCGGCTACATAAGCGTCAAATTCCTTGTCGCCCACTTTGGTTCGTCCATCCGCAAAGCCCTTGTTGAAAGCCGCCATGTAGTTTGTATCTACTTTAAGCTGCTGTTCAAGGAACGGACGTAGCCCATTGGTCATGGTAACGCCGGCGGCATAACTCAAGGAGTCTGCCTTTGTAACAAGCTTTAACGGATGTGATTTCTCGGGTAGTTTTACCTTTTTATTATCCTTGGCCTGTAGTCCAAGTTGACTAATGACCAAGGATAACATCAGAAAAACAAAATATTTCTTCATTTATAGAAATGTCTTATTTTACCTTAAGCAGCTCAATCTTGAAGACCAAGGTTGAGAAAGGCTTGATTTGACCTGCCTCACGCTCGCCGTAAGCCAAGTTCTGTGGGATGTAAAGTTCCCATGAAGAACCTTCAGGCATGCGCAACAAAGCTTCAGTCCAACCTGAAATTACCTGGTTGACACGCATAGTAACAGGCTCTTTTTTGGTGTAAGAGCTGTCAAAGACCTTACCATCGATAGTCTTACCCTCGTAGTTTACTACAACCGTAGATGTATCTTTTGGCATAGGACCATTGCCCACCTTAATCACTTTATACTGCAAACCGGATGGCATGGTGATAACTCCCGGCTTCTTGGCGTTTTCCTTCAGGAACTTTTCGCCGGCAGCCTTGTTGGCACCATACTGCTTCTCCATGCTTTGAGTTTTGATCTGCGACATCTTTGTCTGTGCGAGTTTCATAGCCTCTTCCATGGTCATCTTCACAGAACCTTTGCCCGTTGTACCTGCGGCGAAGCCTGCGAGGAAGTTCTTCAGAGAAATGCTCTTTGTAGAATCTTCACCAAATACCTCTGAGTTGATACCCTTAACCATTTGGTTAGAGATCTGTTGGCCAATCTGAATGCCGGCATAGTAAGCAGCTTTCTTCTTGTCGTCGCCTGCTGAAGCGCCAACATTCAAACCTTTGAGGAACTCATCCATGTAAGTCGTATCAATCTGCATACGGCCAACGAGATATTCTTTAAGACCCTGTGTCTGTGAATAACCCATGGCGTAGCTCATTGAGTCAACGTCATTCTTCAAATCTGCCTTAGGAGTTGAGTTGCCGCATGACATAAAAGTGGCGGCAGAGATAGCCATTGTGGCTACAATTGCAAGTTTTTTCATTTATTAAGCGTATGTTTAATGATTATTATTCGTTGTTATTTGACTGCTAACAGTTCTACATCGAAGATGAGCGCGGCATAGGGAGGAATGCTTTGGCCGGCTCCACGCTCGCCATAAGCCAAGTTGTAAGGTATGAAGAAGCGATACTTCGCGCCTTCTTTCATGAGCTGCACACCTTCAGTCCAACCGGCAATCACCTGATTCAAACCAAAAGTAGCGGCCTGTCCACGTTGGTAAGAGCTGTCAAATACTTGGCCGTTGATAAGCGTCCCTTCATAATGGCACTCTACTTGATCAGAGGCTTTGGGCTGTTTACCTGTACCTTCTTTCAATACTTGGTACTGCAATCCACTGGGAAGCACAATGACTCCTTCCTTCTTAGCGTTCTCGGCCAAGAAGTTTTCGCCTTCACTCTTGGCTGCGCCTGCCTGAGCGGCTTGTTTTTCTTCAAAGAATTTATTAACGATGGTTTGCGCTTCGCTATCAGAGATCTTGAGTTCTGCGCCTGAGACAATGTCCTTGATGGCTTGAGCAAAATCATCTGCTACGATTTCCGTAGCGCCCATCTGTGACAGTTGCCGGCCAATACCAAGGCCTAAAGCGTAACTTACTTTATCCATAAAATCGGTTTAAATATAAATCAACTATCTTAAAATCATGTTTTTAAAACGTTGCAAAGATAATTTAATTATTAAACAGAGCAAAATAATTTAATCTATTTTGGCATAGTGCCAATAGGGTTGTCGCAAAAAAAAAGTATTTTTGCCTTATTAATACTTATTACTTATGAAAAAACTTGTGTTTCTTACCGGTGCCGGCATGTCGGTTGAAAGTGGTTTCAAGACTTTCAGAGGCGCGGACGGGCTTTGGGAGAATTATCCCGTTGAGCAAGTTGCTTCGCACGAGGGATGGGAAGCTGATCCGACATTAGTCACTAATTTCTACAACACACTTCGTAAAAAACTCTATCAGGCTCAACCTAATGAAGGACATCGGCTGGTGGCTGGTCTGCAAGAGCGTTTCGATGTGACCGTTATCACGCAGAATGTAGACAATCTCCATGAGCGTGCCGGTTCAGAACATGTTATTCACTTGCATGGCGAACTTACGAAAGTATGCTCCAGTCGTGATCCTTATAATCCCCAGTACATCATCGATTTGCCGGAAGATAATAGTCAGGTCGCTCCCGGAACCTTGGCTACCGATGGTTCACTGCTCCGTCCTTATATTGTATTCTTTGGCGAGAGCGTACCGATGATTGAACCTGCCGCGCAACAAGTGCAAGAGGCTGATATCTTTGTTATCATCGGAACGTCACTCAATGTCTATCCGGCTGCGGGACTATTGCGGTATACACGACCGGGTATACCGATTTATTTGATAGATCCGGAGCCTGTCATGGCCAACAGTCGCCAACAAGTTCATTTCATACAGCAAGGCGCCAGCGAGGGAATGCGTGAACTGATCGACATTCTCAATCGGCAACGCGACTGATTCTTATTTTGTTTTTATAAGTCATCTATCAGGGCCGTACTCTTGGCGTAGGCCGTGCTCTTGGCTTCGAAGAAGTCGGTTTTTACCATATTCGCATTGGAATACTGGCTCACCCACTGCATGTTTTCGGGTTCCTTACGATTGTCTTCATACAAGAAACCGAAGCCGAGGCCCGACCAACGAAGGTTGCCCAAGTAGCGGATGTAGTCGTAAACCATTTGGCGATTGAGCCCTTGCACGTCATCGCCAATGACATACTGGCCCCACGCAATTTCCTGACGCACACCTTCGCGCATCATTTCCTCGTAAACTTTCACCTTTTCGGGCGTGAACATATCGGGTTCTTCCTTCTTCAGTTCCAAAATGATACTGCGGAAGAGCCACAGATGGGTGTTCTCGTCACGGTTGATGTAGCGTATTTCCTGTGCCGAACCAGACATTTTACCATTGCGACTGAGGTTGTAGAAGAACATAAAACCGCTGTAGAAGTAAATGCCTTCGAGGATGAAGTTGGCTATGAGCGTCTTCATCAGGCTAAACTTGTCGCGCTTCTCGTGAAATTCGTTGTAGCAGTCGCCGATGAACTGATTGCGTCGCAGCAGGTGTTCGTCGGTCTTCCATTGATAAAGAATATCGTTTCGCTCCTCTGGACTGCAAATCGTGTCGAGCATATAGCTGTAACTCTGACTGTGCACACATTCTTGAAAGGCCTGAATATGCAGGCAGAGGTTCACCTCGTTGGCGGTGATATACTCGCTGATGGCCGGCAGATTATTGCTTTGAAGTGAGTCGAGGAAGACCAGAAAGCTTAATATCTTATCGTAGGCCGTGCGTTCTGCCTTGTCCAATCGGGGATAATCCTTGAAATCTTGTGACAGATTAATCTCCTCCGGAATCCAAAAGTTGTTCATAGCCTGTCGATACCAGTCGCTCACCCAGGCGTATTTCATGTTGTTGAAGTCATTCAGATTGGTCGTATTGCCACCAATCATTCTTCTCAAGCGCAGGTCTATGTCGCCCGACGGATTGAAAAGCGTATTCCTTTTAAGTTGATTTTCCATTGTTTTGTTCTTAGTTATAATATTATTGGGAGATGTTTTTTAGGAGTTAAAGGGAGATAAGGAGTGAAAGGGAGTTAAGACATTGGTTTGGCTATTTAATACTATTGGCTTTACCATTTAATACTCCTTGATATCTGTTAGTGAGAAAGCTTAATCTTATTATTTTAATATCTTGTGATTAGAAAACTAATGTCTTAACTCCCTTTCACTCCTTATCTCCCTTTAACTTCTAAAGAGCATCTCTAAAAAACATCTCCTCTGCCTCTTTACGACGAGCAACTCTCACACTCTTCTACCTCCAATGACTTGCTTCGCACGTAGTAGATGGTCTTCACGCCGCTTCTCCAAGCCAAGAGATAGAGGTCGAGTACCTGTCGCATTGTAAAGTCATTGGTGATATAGAGATTCATACTCTGGGCCTGATCGATGTGGCGTTGACGAACACCCGATGCCCGCACGCTCCATTTCTGGTCAATCAGGTAAGCACTCTTATACATCCAATAAGTAGCGTCCGACAATTCCGGAGCCACCCGTGGCAGCATACTGCCTTTCTTTTCTTCGAGGAAGAAGCGTTTCATGACGGGGTCCAGACCTGCTGTTGTGCCGGCAATGATACTTGTGCTGCTTGTCGGTGCCACCGCCAAAAGGTAAGCATTGCGCATACCTTGGCGGGCAACCGTCTCGCGTACGGTCTGCCATTCAGGACCGGTATAATCACGCTTGTCAAAGTAAGCGCCCGTCTGCCAGTCGCTACCGTCGAAATACGGATAGCAACCTTTCTCTTTTGCCAGCTCCGAACTGGCCAGAATAGCTGCCCGATTGATGGTTTCAAACACCTTATCCATAAACGTCAGATGCTCCTCGCTTTCCCATTTGATGCGCCGTTTGGCCAAGGCATGGTGATAACCGCTGACACCCAAACCGATAGAATGATAACGTTGGTTGGTGATGCGGGCGTAGGGAATAGGGTAGAAGTTGAGGCTGATGACATTGTCCAACGCACGGACAACCGTGGCAACCTTCTCTTTCATCTGTTCTTCATCCTCCAATGGCAGGCGACCGAGCGACAAACTGGCCAGGTTGCAGACCACAAACTCGCCCGGACGGGTGGTTGTTACCACCACCGTATCGCCGTCTTGCGTTTCCACGGTCTTAGAAACGCTCTCAACGGGAGCCATGTTTTGGGCGATTTCCGTACAGAGGTTGGAACAATAAATCATGCCCTTATGCCCATTGGGGTTAGCACGGTTCACGGTGTCACGGTTGAAGGTGAACGGCGTTCCGGTCTCTACAGCCGAACGCAACACCAGTCTTACGATGTCCTTCACGCTGATAACGCGGCGCGAAAGACGATGATCCTTCACGCAATCGAGATATTTCTGTTCCCATTCCTCGCCATAGCAGTCCTCCAGACAATAGCCTTTGAGTCGCATAATTTCGTTCGGGCAGAAGAGATGCCAGCTCTGGTTGAGGTCTTCTGCTGCCATTTTCCAGAAGAGATCGGGATAACACACGGCCGGAAAGATGTCGTGTGCCTTCATGCGGTCGTCGCCATTGTTCGTGCGGAGTTGCAGAAACTCGGGCAAATCCTTGTGCCACGCGTCCAAGTAGACGGCTACGGCACCCTGGCGCATGCCTAACTGGTCTACAGCCACAGCCGTGTCGTTGACCAATTTCATCCATCTGACGACACCGCCGGCCACCCCTTTGAAGCCACGGATGTTGCCGCCCGTAGCCCGAACCTTACCGAAGTACATGCCCATGCCGCCTCCGAACTTGCTCACTTGTGAGAAGTTGTCTAAGCTGCGGTAGATACCATCCAGACTATCGGGCACGATGTCGATGAAACAACTTGATAACTGATGATTGGGCTTGCGGGCGTTGGAGAGCGTCGGCGTTGCCATTGTCACCTCCAAACGGCTCAGCAAGTCATAGATACGTTGAACCCACATGAGTCGGTTCTCCTTTTTCTCGGGCATAGCCAGATGAAGCGCGATGCCAAGAAACATCTCCTGCACACGTTCCAATATCTTACCCGCATAGGTCTTGATGACATATCGCTTCAGCAGCAGGTCGAGTCCTGAGTAGTTCAGTAGTTTATTACGGTCGGGACACAAGAATGTCGCGGCCTCATTGATTTCTTCTTCTGTGTAATTTTCCAGAATATAATTGCCGTAGAGCCCTTCTGTCGTCACGTATTTCAGTTTGTCATAGAAGTTGGTAATCCCCAGTTCTTCTTCCAAAATACTGATTTTCTGCTCCGCATGATAAGAAAGTACACGTGCGGAAATCATCTCCCAAGCCGGTGCCTCGGGCGTGGTAAGTTCTACGGCAGCCTTGATGAGAGCGTTAATCGCTTCCTTGCGGGTCATGCCCGATTTACAGAAGCTGGTGAATTTCTCCAGCAACGTAATCATGCTGTAGGCCCGTTCACGATATTCGTGGGCTACTTCGTGCAACACCTCGGCCAACTGGCTGTCGCCAACGGCAGCGGCTATATCGTTGACAGCCTTGCGCTGCTCATTCCGCTGGAAGCGAAACAGGATGTAGTTCTTGGCTTCCTCGTAGTAACCATGTGCCATGAGGCACTTTTCCACTTGATTTTGGATATCCTCCACCGTGCGCAGAGCCGGATTGTTTGTGATAAATTGCTCCACCTCAGCTACCATTCCTGCTATCTCCGCGTCGGAAATCTCTTTATTGGTACTACCGAAACTCTTGCGTATAGCTACAGCAATCTTCCTGTTATTGTAAACTTCTGCTTCGCCATTGCGTTTTATAATTTCCATTGCTATTGCTTATAAGTTTTCCGTTTTTGAATACTTTTACTCGATTCTCTTAATAAGGTGTTACGTATAAACATCAAATAATCAGTAAATTACAAGTAAGTACCATTAAAAGAATGGGCAAAGTTAATAAAATAATATTAGAGAAAGTTATCCAAAACGGAGTATTTTCGGATGTTTTGTACTTTTTATATTAATTACACGTGCATATAAAATAACCCCAAATCAGTCTTTTGCGAATGTTCAAAACAAGACATCACAAATCATATCCTGCGTTCTACACTTTCAGAGCATCATTTCTACCCTTTCACGGCTCATTGCTATGCTTTTACATGCTCAAAGCAGCCCTTTTACATGCCCAAAGTTATGCTTTTACACGCTAAAAGGGCTGCAAAAGGAGTCAAAAACATACATAATGAGGCGAAAATAAATAAGAAACGGCAAGCCAAAAATTATAAAACACTGACTATCAACCGTTTGTAGAACCTCGAAAAAACTGCGTTTTTCGGAGCCACGGATTATTTTTTTGTAAATAACGCAAGCAGCAACGACTTCGTGTAAAATATTTTCTTTGGCTTTATACATGAGCTTCGACTTTTCAAAAATAATCTACACAGGGTTTCAAAGCAAAGCTAACTTTTTTCAATCGATTTGTTTGCGCATCATGGTTAAATTAAATACTTTTGCGAAAGCGTAAGTTTTTACACGCAAAAGATTACTCTATGAGTAAGTCAAGTTATCTTTCCACCCCCTGTATATGAACAAACAAGGAGTAGACCACTTACTGAAGACTGCCCTCATTCAGGGCGACGAAGCGGCTTTCGACATCGTCTTCAGAATGTATTATCCCAAAATCAAGTTTTTCGCAGCCCGCCTTTGCGGCGACAAAGGTGAGGCAGAGAACATTGCGCAGGATATTTTTATGCAACTATGGATTAGGCGTAATCAACTAACCGAGATACAGAATCTTGAAAACTATATCTACGTGATGACCAAAAACGCGTCGTTCGAAATCATCAGGCGTTCACTACAACGACAGCGGATAGTACAAGAAACAGCTTCCGAAGAGCCGGATGACAACATCATTGACAACGAGCTACACTACAAGGAACTCATGGCCATCATAAAAGAGGAAATAGAACGCATGCCCGCACAACGCCGACGCATCTTCCTCATGAGCCGTCGCGAAGGACTTTCTAACGAACAGATAGCACAAGAATTGGGATTAAGCAAGCGAACTGTGGAAACCCACATCTCGCTGGCATTGCAACAGCTGCGCCACCTCATGCCGCTACTCGAACTATTGACACTCACACTGATGCTCGCTCGGGAGCAACAATTCTAACAACTCTTCCTTTTTATCATTAATTAACACGCCATGAATTACGTGTGATTCATGACTTATTCATCCTATTTATAAAACAGCATCTTATCCATGAATCTAAACGATATTCAAGAGCTTATTCACGCCTACTTCGATGGTGTCATTCCTGCCGACAAACGTCAGCTACTGAGGCATTGGCTCCTTCTTCCTACGGATGCGGAGAAGAAAGATCATGCTCTAAAGATGGTCTGGAACCATGCAGAACCCGACACTACCGATGTAGATACAGCCTTGGAAATGTTCCGAAACAACCGCCAACGCTATGAGAAGCAACGCCATAAACGTCGCCGACTGGCACAATCGCTTCGCTGGGCAGCCATATTGGCTATTCCGCTGCTGACAGCTGCTGCCGCCTGGAAGCTGTCGGCCGACTATCACGCGCAGCCTCAACTGGCTGAATTTCATGTGGCCGAAGGAAAAATTGACAGTCTGACGCTGAGCGATGGTACTAAGATTATCGTCAACTCGGCTTCAAGCCTACTCTATCCTGCCACTTTCAATCCCCACGGTGACCGCCGTGACATCTTCCTCGTAGGCGAAGCACACTTTGAAGTGGCCAAAGACAGCCGCCGTCCGTTCGTCGTACACGCGGGCAACCTCAACATACGCGTATTGGGAACTCATTTTAATGTACGCGCTTATGGCGATGATAGCGACATCATCACTACGCTCGAAGAGGGTAGCGTCAAGCTATCCGACAACCAAAATGCGATACTCATGAAGCCCGGTGACCAAATCGCCTATCAACGAAGTGACGGTCTTATGCGCCGAAAGCAGGTCAGGGCCGGCGATTTTAGGCTGTGGACACATGACAACATCGATTTCCACAACCAAACATTAAAGGTTATCCTGGAACAAATGGCTGCTCTCTACTACGTAAAGTTTGACGTTGACAAGGCCCTTGACCTCGAACAACGCTTCACCATGAACTTTAACCGCACTGAAAACATTGACGAAGTAATGGCCGTCATCAGCCGATTGAGCAATCATTTTCAATATCATAAACATGGTAACATCATCAAACTCTATAAGAAAAGAAAGGAGGCAGCCCCATCAAGCACAGACACCTAAACCTAATTCCAAAAACATTACTATCAAATACTTTAATTCTAAAACTTATGACTCTTAAATTCAACCATCATCTAAGGGCATTCCGGCAGAAGCGGCATTTAGCCCTTCTCGGTCTGTGCCTCGCGTTTTCCACCCACGTGGTAGGCCAAAACCAAATCGTTAACCTGCCAAAGACCACCAACAGCGTGCAATCGCTTATCAAGGCCATCGAACAGCAGACCTCATTGTCCATCGATTACAAACAGAACACGCTCAATCTGAGTCGTCAGATCAAAACCGACTCGAAGTCGGAAAACCTCTCTTCCTTACTCCAACAAATGCTCAAAGGCACTAATTTGGAATATAGTCTGTCGGGACGTCACATCATTATCACACCCAAAGAGGCAAGAAGCCAAGCTTCACAACAAGCCGGTACACAGCAAAAAATCAAAGGACAGGTGCTCGACCCAAAGGGAGAACCGCTCGTGGGCGTCACTATCAAAGTGAAAGGCACGAGCCAAGCTACCGTCACAGACGCAAACGGCAATTACACCATCAATGCCCAACGCGGCGATATTCTGGAGTTCTCCTATATAGGATTCAGCCCTAAGGAAGTAAGAGCTGAAGGTGGCAACTGTAACGTAGCCCTCAGTGAAAATGCCGAAACGCTCGATCAAGTCATTGTGATTGGCTATGGTACGGTGAAAAAAGCTGACTTAGCAGGTTCTGTAGGCGTTTTGGATAGCAAAAAGTTTAGCGACCAACCCATCACACAGATTTCTGATGCCTTCCAAGGTCGTATTTCGGGCGTACAGGTTGCTAACAGTGGTGTACCTGGCGGTACGATGAAGATTCGTGTGCGTGGCGCAGGCTCGGTCAACCGCAGCAACGACCCGCTCTATGTCATCGACGGTATTGCCCGCGAAAGTGGTTTACAGGGTATTAACCCTGAAGATGTGCAGTCGGTACAGATACTCAAGGATGCTTCAGCCACAGCCATCTATGGTTCGCGCGGTTCCAATGGTGTGGTTCTCATTACCACAAAGAATGGCCGTGAAGGTCAAACCAAAGTCAGCTTCGATGCCCAAGTGGGTGTAAGCAATGTAGCCAAACGCTACGACACACTGTCACCCTACGAGTTTGCTACAGCCTATAATGAGGTACATGCCAATACCTTCAATGATGAAAGTCTGAAGGCCTTTAAGAACGGAACGAAAGGTACGGACTGGCAGGACGCCATGTTTCAAACCGGCATAACACAGGACTATAAGATCGCACTCAGCAGTGGCAACACCACAAACCAATATTATATATCGGGCAACTACATGGGACAGACGGGCACCGTCATCCAAACGAAGAACGAACGCTATCAGGCCCGTGTCAATCTCTCGTCCGACATCACCAAATGGCTGAACATCAACGCTGATATCAATGCTTCCCACACGAAGACAAAGAACTTTAACTTCAGTGCTTCCACCAACAACGTGTTGTGGAATATGTTGAACTTCTCGCCTGTTTCCGACATCTATGACGCTCAGGGCAACTATACAAAGCGCGACTTCTACTGCGCGCTCACGTCAGACAACCCCGTTGGCATGATGAAAGAGAATGAAGGACAAACCCGCCAGGCTCTCTTCACAGGCCATATCGACCTGAGATTCAACATCATGCCGGGCTTAACATTCACCACGACCAATGGTGTGGACTACGCAGATGTGAAAAACTACTACTTCACTTCCAAGAAAGTAGGCGACTCTAATGGCATGTCAAACCGTGACGCCCAGCGTATGACGCTACAAACAACCAATAATCTAACCTACAACGGCAATTGGGGACTACACGCATTGACCGCTACCGGCGTATTCGAAGCTACTCGATCAAAATATCGCCACATGTATTTGTCGGGCGACCACCTACTCACCGAGAGCGTTAAATGGTGGAATGTGGGGTTGGCCAGCAGCCGCAAGGAAAACAACGGCTACTCTGCCTGGACACTATTGTCATGGGTTGGCCGCGTCATGTACAACTACGCCGACCGCTATCTCGTTACCGGAACTTTCCGTGCCGATGGTTCTTCCAAATTCTTCAACGACAAATGGGGCTATTTCCCGTCACTTGCCGTGGCTTGGTCGTTGGGCAATGAAGAGTTCATGAAACATCAAAACATGATTCAAGACGCAAAGATAAGACTGAGCTATGGTCTTGTCGGCAGTCAAGCCATCGACCCTTATGAAACACTTGGGCTGATGCAACAGACCGGTTACGCTTTTGGTGGCAACTCTAAATACACAGGTTTCTGGGCCGGCACGAGTGTAGCAACACCCAATCTAACGTGGGAGAAGACGCATCAGTACAACATCGGCCTTGACTTTGCCGTACTCAACAGAAGTCTTCGCTTCTCGTTCGATTTCTTCAAGAAGCTCACCAAAGATGGCCTCCTCAAGAAAGCAATGCCCAACTACGATGGTGGCGGCACTTATTGGGTCAACGCGGCTGAAGTTACCAACCAAGGTCTCGACTTCTCTATCGAGGCAAATATCCTCAATAAGGGCTACTTCAATTGGTCGAGTACTCTGACCGGAACATATCTGAAGAACAAGGTTACATCGTTAGACAACATTCCCTACGTCACCGGATATACTCCCGCAACGGGTCTTACCGACGCTGTCACCCGCATCGTGGAGGGCAAACCCATCGGTTCTTTCTATCTTTACCAATGGACTGGGTTAGATAAAGACGGACATGACACCTACGCCGACCTCGACAACAGTGGCACCGTATCAGCAGGCGATCGCTCTATCATCGGAAATGCCAACCCTGATTTCACGTTGGGATGGAACAATCACTTCACGTATAAAAACTGGGAACTTAACGTTTTCTTTACGGGAGCTTTCGGAGCACAGCGTTTGAACCTGATGAGATACTCGGCAGCGTCAATGAATGGTAAGTCAACCTTCGTTACATTAAAGGAAGCTTATTATAACTCCTTCGGCAAATCAGACAATCCTCGCTACCCTGCCTTGAACGTAACGGGCAACAACTATCAGGCCGCATCTACCAAATGGCTTGAAGACGCTGACTATCTGCGCCTCGACAATCTTACGTTGGCTTATAATCTCTTTAAGAAAGTCACTAAGTTTGCTGACCTTCGCATCTCTCTCAGTTGCCAAAATCTGTTCACCATTACAGGCTATAAAGGCATGGACCCAGCAGGTTTGTCGTTCATGGACACCTCGTTGGGTAGTGTAGATATCAACGATGGTATCGACATGGGTGCCTATCCGCTCTCCCGCACATTCACCGTCGGCGTGAAAATGAACTTCTAATCATTTAATCTTATACAACTATGAAACTTAGATATATATTATATAGCGCGTTAGCTATGGCAGCCTTGGCCACCTCATGCAGCGATGCGCTTAACGAAGATCCCAAAGGAAAACTGACGCCCGAGACCTTCTTTTCAACTCAAGATGAACTAAACATGGGCACCTATGCCCTCTATCGCAAGGTCTGCGACATGCAAACCAATACCAATCCAATGATGGCTGCCTGGCAAGGTGACGACATTACGACCAATCCAGGCAGTAACAAGCAGGATCTTGCCGACGTCGACGCGTTCCATCCGAGCGACGGCAACAAGGGTGCTAAATGGCTTTGGGAAACCTCTTATAAGGTAATCAAAGCCGCAAACGGCATTATCAACAACGCAGAAAAGTGTCCGACGACTCCAGAAGAAATCAATATCGCTATGGGACAGGCCAAGTTCTGGCGTGCGCTCAACTACTTTTATTTGGTCAGAAGGTTCGGTCCAATCCCCTTGACATTGAAAGGAGACGTTGATTACAGCCGCCCGTTGGCCACTGTAGAAGAGGTTTATACGCAGATTGTAAGCGACTTGAAAGACTGCGTAAACATTCTTCCGACCAGCTATAGCAAGGCGCCGCGTCATATCAACAACACTAATATCTACATAACAAAGCAGGCCGCCGAGGCAACTTTGGCTTCCGTATACATGGCAATGGCAGGTTGGCCCCTCAACAAAACAGCCTATTACAAGGAAGCCGCAGCCATGGCAAAGGATGTTATCGAAGGTGTGAAGAGCGGGAAGTACGAATATATCCTTGAACCAGAGTACAAACACGTTTACTCCGTCAGCCATAACAACACCAACGAGACCGTTATTGGAATCAGTTTTTCAGGCTCTTTCACTTGGGATGAAGACTCAGAAATGTCTAAGAGTAACCTCTTTGAGTCACTCGGAGGCTGGGGAGACGGTTGGGGAACCATTAAGTTCTGGAAAGATTTCCCAGCCGGCCCACGCAAAGATGCCACTTATAACCCCAAAATATTGAAGAATAACGGGCGCAAGGACGAAACAGAACTCATCGACTGGTGGCAAACCGAAGAATGCCATCCTATGTTCAGCCTCTTTACTATGGGCAAGGGAGATGTTGATTATGACTACACCAAGCCCGCTTCTTATACATCAACGAATGGTCATCGCCACCGTCTTATCCGCTATTCAGAGGTATTATTATGGTATGCCGAAGCACAAGCCCGTGCAGAGGGCACACCAAACACGCTGGCCTATGAGTGTATCAATAAGATAAGAAACCGTGCGGGCCTCCCCAATCTTACTTCCGGACTCAGCGGCGAAGCCTTTGCCGAGGCCTGTTTCAAGGAACATGGTTGGGAAGTGGCAGGCTATTGGAACGCGTTAGTAACCCGACGTGACGACCTTATGCGCCTCAACAGGTTGGAACAAACCTTCAACGACCGTGTAAAGAATGAGCCTATCGAAGTAGCTCCGGGTGTTTTGGTGAAGGAAACTGTGCTTGTTCCCGCTAACGTAAAATGGCAGGGAGAGAAGAGTATCTATCTTCCCTATCCCGCATTTGACGCTGAATTGAACCGCAATCTGAAGCGTTAGTAAATCAAATATACATTCTTGGGTAGGCTTCCGCAACCTGAAGACGGGAAGCCTACCCTCTTTTTACATCAAATATTCTAATGAAACATTTATACCTGCTACTCTTTCTGTTGGGCATAACCACCCATCTACATGCTACCGATATTCTTATTGAAGCCGAAAGTTTTAAAGATAAAGGCGGATGGCAGGTAGATCAGCAGTTTATGGATCTCATGGGATCGCCTTATCTGCTGGCACACGGCATGGGAAAACCTGTCAAGGATGCTGCCACGACTTTTCATTTGCAGACAACCGACACCTATTATATATATGTACGCACGTATAATTGGACTGCGCCATGGGTTTCGGGCAAAGCTCCCGGAGGCTTTGCCGTCATGCTGAACGGCAGTGTCATCGGCACCGCAGGCCATGACGGACAGGCATGGGAATGGCAACGCGTGGGCCAAAAGAAGCTAAAGGCCGGAAGCCATCGCCTTGCACTCCGCGATTTACAAGGTTTCGATGGCAGATGTGATGCCATTTTTCTAACCAGCCGTAAAGATTTCATCCCTCCGAAAGATGCCAATACAACTTGGAGAACTTCGCTTAACCCTATTCAGACCACTACCCAGAACTTTGATTTTGTAGTCATCGGCGGCGGCATTGCCGGCATGTGCTCCGCTGCTTCAGCCGCCCGTCTGGGATTAAAAGTAGCTTTGGTCAATAACCGCCCCGTATGGGGAGGCTGCAATAGTTCCGACATCCGCGTGCACTTGGGCGGAGACATTGAGGTGGGACGCTATCCTAAGTTAGGCAAAATGATATGTGAATTTGGCCCTTCACGCGAAGGCAATGCCCAACCGGCCCATTATTATGAAGATGGAAAGAAAGACTCGTTTCTCGTCAATGAGCCTAACATCACACTATTATCCAACTATCATGCAGTAGCCGTTAAGAAATTAAATCGTAAAATTACGGAAATAGCCGTACAACATATAGAAAACGGCCGTCAAATCATTCTCAAAGCACCACTCTTCGCCGACTGTACAGGCGATGGAACAATAGGCTATCTGGCCGGGGCCGACTATCGGATGGGGCGCGAAAGCAAAGCAGAATTCCACGAAGAACACGCGCCTGAACAGGCAGACACGATGACGATGGGGGCCTCTATACAATGGTATTCCGTCAAAGGCAAAGAGAACTTTCCTTTGTTCGATGATGGCATCGCGCTGAACGATAAGAATTGCGACTTCGTCACACGAGGCGAATGGACTTGGGAAACCGGAATGGATCGCAACCAGATTACCGAAGCCGAACAAATACGCGACTATGGGCTCATGGCTATATACTGCACGTGGAGCTGGCTCAAGAATCATTCTGCCCGAAAAGCTGAATATCGCAACCGAAAACTGGGTTGGGTAAGCTATATCAGTGGCAAACGAGAGTCGCGAAGACTACTCGGCGACTACATTCTGTCGGAAGAAGACATCATGAAAAACGTACGCCACGAGGATGCTTCCTTTGCTACCACTTGGAGTATAGACCTCCATTATCCCGACTCTGTGAATCAACGACAATTTCCCGGTCGCGCTTTCAAGGCCGATACCCACCATCAGGTACTCAGTCAGCCCTACGATGTGCCTTACAGATGCCTGTATTCGCGCAATGTAGAAAACCTTTTCATGGCCGGACGCAATATCAGTGTCACCCATGTAGCACTGGGAACGACTCGCGTGATGCGCACTTGCGGCATGGAAGGAGAAGTCGTCGGCATGGCTGCCTACCTCTGTCGGAAGCATCACACTTCGCCTCGGGGAGTCTACTGGTATCACTTGCCCGACTTGAAAGCGCTGATGTCAAAAGGTGTCGGACGACCCGACGTCGTATTCAATCAGGGCTATAACGCCTGGAACCCATGGAGTAGAACCAATCCATAACTATTTTTCAAACCTCTAAAAGACCATATTTCCTATGTTTAAGAATCTTTTTGTCGGTACGCTACTTGCCTTCGGGGCACTGACAAGCCATGCGCAAGCACTCATTCCGCAACCTGCACAACAGAAAAAACATGAGGGTTACGCAGACCTTACATCCAATATACAAATCATCACACGACTGCCTAAAGACGAAAAAAACAGGCTCACATCGGTTGCTCGCGCCATATTCCGACAAGCACCCCGCAGCCCTCGCAAACTCGTCATCCAATTATTGACAGACCGGAAACCAACCGACGCGTGGAACAACGTCGCCTTGCAAGGTTATCGGCTGCAGGTGGGCAAAGACACCATTCGCATCGAAGCCCCCAGCGGCATGGGTGTCTTCTATGGATTGCAGACCCTCAGCCAACTCATTGAGCAAAATCGCATCCCCTGCACAACGATTACCGACCGGCCGAAGTATGCCCATCGAGGTTTTATGCTCGATTGCTCACGCCATTTTTGGTCTGTAGATTTTATCAAAAAGCAACTCGATGCCATAGCCTTCTTCAAACTCGACCGCTTTCATTTCCACCTAACTGATGGCGGAGGATGGCGACTGGAGATTAAAAAATATCCCGAACTGACCCGGAAAACGGCCTTCCGAAACCATGCCGATTGGGACAAATGGATTGACAACGGTCGGAAATTTTGTAATCCAAACGATGCCAACGCATACGGTGGCTATTATTCGCAAGAGCAAATCAGGGATATTGTTGCCTACGCAAAGGAGCGATACATCACTGTTATTCCCGAAATCGAAATGCCGGGCCACAGCAATGAGGTGCTCTATACCTATCCCGAACTCTCGTGTACGGGACATGGCGAAGGCTTTGACCTTTGCGTCGGCAATCCGAAAACCTTCACTTTCCTAACCGACGTCTTGCAAGAAGTCATGCAACTCTTCCCTTCTAAGTACGTCCATGTAGGCGGCGACGAAGCCGGCATGCGCTTTTGGAAGAAATGTACGAAATGTATGGGACTTTATAAGACCCATCACATGACCGACACGGTTCAGATTCAGAGTTATCTGATGGCACGTATCGACAGCTTTCTGACCAGCCATGGTCGTACCATGTTGGGCTGGGACGAGATTCTTGACGGCAACCGCGTGTCGCCCGGAGCCACCATCGTGTCGTGGAGAGGAGAAAAAGGAGGCATCAAAGCAGCCCAAATGGGCCATCATGCCATCATGTCGCCATCGAAGAAGTGCTATTTAGACATGTATCAAGCTGACCCACAAACCCAGCCTTTGGCCATCGGCGGCTACACGCCGCTGGACTCTGTCTATGCCTACGACCCCATGCCGGCCGTTTTAAGAGGCACGGCGGGAAGCGCGTTTATCGATGGCATACAGGGCAATCTGTGGACAGAATACGTCGGAACGGAATCACACGCGGAATACATGACCTATCCTCGCCTGCTGGCCATCGCCGAACGAGGCTGGGGTACGACCACTACTTACGATCATTTCAAGAAGCGTGTCGTGACTATCGCTGAGAAAATGCGGGGTAAAGGTTATACTGTTTTCGATGTAAATAAGACTCGAAAACCATTCAACTTTACCGTTTTACAATGGAATATATGGCAGGAAGGCACCATGATAAAGGGTAGTTTTGAAGCCATCGTAGAGGAATTGGCCCGACTGAAGCCCGACTTCGTAACGCTGAGCGAAGTTCGCAACTACCACGACACCAACTTCACCGACCGCCTCGTGCAGGCCTTGAAGAAGAAAAACATCACTTACCATTCGTTCCTTTCCTACGATACAGGCGTATTGAGCCGCTATCCCATCACTGATTCCGTTGTCGTGTTTCCTCTCAATAAGGACCATGGCACCATCCATAAGCTGAAAGTGAACGTTGACGGCCGTTCCATTGCCATCTATACCGGACACTTAGACTATCTGGATTGCTCATATTATAATGTGAGAGGCTACGATGGCACCAACTGGAAAGAAACAACCCGTCCGTCATCGGTAAGCGAACTGCTGAAAATGAATAATCTTTCATGGCGCGACGATGCGACAAGAGTGTTTCTAAACGAGGCGCGCCACGACCTGTCTGAGGGCACTGCCGTCATCTTCGGCGGCGACTTCAACGAACCATCCCACCTCGACTGGACGGAGGCCACGGCCCAACTCTACGACCATCACGGCTTCGTCGTACCTTGGACGGTATCTAAAATGATGGAACAGGCGGGCTTTAAGGACACGTATCGGGAGCTGTACCCCAATCCTGTGACCCATCCGGGATTCACCTATCCATGCTATAACCCACTGGCCGACATCAAACTGCTCACGTGGGCACCCAAGGCCGATGAGCGCGAACGCATCGACTACGTGTACTACCAAGGCAAAGGTCTGCGCGCCACAAGCATTCAGATCTTCGGCCCCGACGCTTCGGTGTGCCGGTTAAAGCCCATCAAGGACGCCGAAGCTGATCCCAAATTAGCACCTATGGGTATTTGGCCTACCGACCACAAAGGATTGCTCGTACATTTCACGCTCGGCCGATAAGCCACAGGGGCTTGTTACAGCCGCAACCGACGCCACAACCAACGGGGAATGCGACGCCAGAATGCCGTCAGCACGGCCCAACGCCAGTCGATCACCACCACATGGCGACGCCGTGTTATGGCACTGACAATCGTTCGGGCCACGGCAACCGCGTCGAGCAGCATGGGATAGCGCACGTTTCCGGCCAACAAGGGCGTGTCTACAAAGCCCGGACGGATGTCGGTGAACCTTATCCGCAGTCCTTGACTATGAGCCAGCTGCTCCAAAGCCTGCAAATAAGTAGACTGCATGGCCTTTGTGGCACTGTAGGCTGGGGCCGCTCCAAGTCCTTTTGTACCCGCTATCGAGGTGATACAAGCGATATGCCCCTCGCCTTGGCGCGCAAAGCAGCGGTAGGCAGTACCTATCATCCGCGTGAAACCTACACCGTTGGTCATCACTGTGGCAATCTCGATACCGGCCTCCAGTTCTTTATTCTGCTTGCCTATGCCCGACGCGTGGAAATAAAGGTCTACATGGCCCATCGTTTCAAAGAGTTTTTCCAATTGGGTAGGAGCTTCGGCGTCGGTAACATCGACACATGCCACGCTCACCCGACCGGGAGCCATGGCCCGCAACGCCTCAAGCGGTTCCTGTCGGCGGGCAGCCAACACTACTGTCCATCCCTTCTCGATTAATAGTCGTGCCACCTCGCGGCCAATACCGCTGCTGGCACCCATGATAATTGCATGATTCATTCACGTATTAATTAATTATTTCAGCAAGCGTAAAATATTAGTTCTCAAATGCCAAGAGCAGCCTGCTTTTCACAAAGATAACTCAAACCCTTCACCATACCAAGCAAAAGGCCAAAATTAAGCAAAAGAATAAGTATGCAAATAAATTACAACCTTTTGATACACAACAACTTCCTTCTCCTACCCCTTTAACTTTATTTATACTAAATCTGTGATTTTACTACGATTTAGGTATTGACACGTATTGAAATAATGCTTATATTTGCAATGATCAATCAGGTTACTAACATTTAGGAGGACACAACTATGAAACGGAAAGAAGCTTTATTGCCGCAAATCCTACAGGATTTTACTCGTGAGAGGACGGATGACGACAATGAACTCTACATTCTTGACACAGATGTATGGTTCAATTAATTTTCAATTCACGCTCTTATTAAAACATAAGATAATCTTTTCATAAGGCCCGGCTATGACATCAGCCGGGTCTTTTCATATATGACCGCTTCATAGAAGTATCGCTGTAGAAAACGGTCATTTTCTTTTCAGGGCCTTCCAAAAAGACGTTTAAGGAGAGAAAAACACGGTTATTAACCCTCCAAACGTATAAAAATACCTAAAAATAATTATTGTATGTTCCTATTAAAATTGCGACCTTTGCGCCCGAATTTTATGAAATAAACTTATTCGCTTTATGATAAACGCTTTTTGTTTATGACAATTGGGGCGACCCAAAGTCCCGATGATAAAAGAAGCCATATAGGTTTAAAACTTTTTTTATATGCATTATAGGATAAAAATGATGCCTCTGCTTCTGTCATTGACACCATTAATGACGTATGCCCAGACGCAGCAAGGCACGCAAAACAAAGCAACAAACGCCATGACCGATTCGGTTCACAGGATAACAGAAGTCGTCGTGCGTTCCAATCAAATGCTGGGAAGCAAGTTCGAGGCCCGCAACCGCACGGGATCGGCTTATTACATTTCACCGGAAGAAATAGGAAAATTCGGCTATACCGACATCAACCGCATGCTCAAGAGTGTTCCGGGCGTGAACGTTTATGAAGAAGATGGTTTCGGACTACGGCCCAATATCAGTTTGCGCGGTACTAAAGCCGAGCGAAGCGAGCGCATCTCGCTGATGGAAGACGGCGTGCTGGCGGCTCCCGCACCCTACGCCGCTCCGGCTGCCTACTACTTTCCGAACGCCGCGCGCATGCACGCCATCGAGGTGTTGAAGGGAAGCAGTCAGGTGCAATACGGCCCGTTCACTACCGGTGGTGCCATCAACATGGTGTCGACGCCCATCCCTTCGAAGTTCAGTGCTAAGCTGAACACCTCCTATGGCAGCTACAACACCCTCAAGTCGTATGCCAGCGTAGGCAATCGCTCCAAGTATTTGGGCTTTCTGGTGGAATATCTGCGCTATCAGTCGGACGGCTTCCGCAAAGATGAGCCCAACGAACGCACGGGATTCAAGCGCAACGACCTCATTGCCAAAGTCTCCGCACAGACCAATAAAGAGGAAGGACTCAACCATCTGTTCGAACTGAAGTTCGGATTTGCCAACGAAACATCCGATGAAACCTACCTTGGACTGTCGGAAAATGATTTCGCCGCACGCCCCTATTTCCGCTATGCGGGTGCCCAGAAAGATAATCTCAAGACTCGCCACACCCAGTGGGTGGGCACTTATCTGATGGAACGGGCCGGCAAACTCAAGATAACCACGAATCTATATTACAACTATTTTTTCCGGAACTGGTACAAGCTGAACGAGGTGAGGGCCGGTTTCACCAAACCCGAACGCCGTTCCATCGAAGCCGTACTGGCCGACCCGGAAACGAATCAGGATTATTTCGATATCGTGACGGGCAAGAAAGACTATGTGGGAGAGGCTCTTATGCTACGTGCCAACCATCGTGTCTACCGTTCGCGTGGCGTGCAGTCGAAAGGCGAATACCGCACCATGCTGAGCGGCGGCTATCTTACGGCCGAACTGGGATTGCGCTATCATGCCGACAGCGAGGATCGTTTTCAGCACGACGATGGTTATTCGATGCAGGACGGACGCATGCGTCTGTTTCTTGCGGGTCTGCCCGGAAGCAATTCCAACAGCATAACGACGGCCCATGCGTGGTCGGGCTACTGGCTCGGAAAGTGGTCGAAGGGAATCCTGACGCTCACGGCAGGTATGCGTTATGAAGATGTAGACCTGCTGAAGCGCGACTATACCAAGGCCGACCCTCGCCGCACGGGTATGATTCGTGTCGAAACGCCCAATCATGCACGGGCATTGCTACCCGGATTTGGGTTCAACGTGAAAGTTCTACCCGTCCTTTCGGCTTTCGGCGGCATTCACAAAGGCTTCGCTCCACCCAGTGCTTCGCTCAATCAGAAGGCCGAAAGCAGCGTGAACGTAGAGGCCGGACTCCGTCTGACGACACAGACTCTAAAATGCGAAGCCATCGTTTTCAACAACGACTACGCCAATATGCTGGGAAGCGATTTGGCCGCACAGGGAGGACAAGGCACACTTGAGCAGTTCAATGTGGGCAAGGCTGCCGTCAACGGTATGGAACTGATGCTCCACTGGCTGCCCCTTCCCAAAAGGCTGGGCGTGCAACTGCCCGTTCAACTCTCGTACACCTACACCCATACGAAGATGAAGAACGACTTCGAAAGTTCGGCATGGGGTCACGTGGTCTACGGCGATGAGATTCCCTATATCTACAAACACGCCTTCAATGCGCAGATTGGTATAGAGCACAAGCGGATAGAAGCCAACTTCGGAGCACGCTACAACGGCGATATGCGTACGCTTCCAGGCCAAGGAAAGATAGCCGAACGCGAGAAAATACCGGCTCATCTGATTCTGGACGCTTCGCTGAAAGGACACATTAATAAGTATATCACCCTGACAATAAAAGCCATCAATCTGGCCAACAAAAAGTATTTGGTGTCTCGTCATCCCGCAGGACTGAGGGCCGGTCACCCCTTCGGCATTTACGGAGGTGTGCAGCTGCACCTCTAAAGATGGCAACACGCACTTGAAAAATAAGTAAAATCCTCATTATAGATAAAGAATGTACAGACAGATAAATATCAAGAAGACGCTATCCGCCCTCCTGTTGCTGTTCATGACGCTCACGGTGGCGGCACAAACTGCCGGAACCGTAACTGGAACGATACGCAACGAACAGGGCGAAGCGCTCATCGGCGCATACGTGCAGGTGGTGGAAACCAAGGTGAAAGCCGTGACCGACGTGGACGGACATTTCACCATCAAGGCCACGGCAGGCCAAACCTTGCAGGCAAGTTACATCGGCATGCTCACCCAGCGGGTGAAAATAGGCAACCGCCCCTTAAACATCGTACTGAAAGACGACAGCCGACAAGTAGACGAAGTCGTGGTGACAGGTTATCAGAACATCCGCAACAGGGTGTATACCGGTGCGGCTACGTCGGTGAAGATGGACGACATCAAGCTCGAAGGTATTGCCGACGTATCGCGAATGCTCGAAGGACGCGTACCGGGACTGTCGATTCAGAACGTATCAGGCACGTTCGGCTCGGCTCCCCGCATCAATATCCGAGGCGGAGCTTCTATCATCGGCAACGTACAACCGCTGTGGGTAATTGACGGAGCCGTATATGAAGACCTCGTACACCTCAGTCTTGACCAACTGGCATCGGGCGATGCGGTGACCCTTATCAGTTCGGCCGTGTCGGGCCTCAACCCTGCCGACATTCAGGACATACAGGTGTTGAAAGACGCTTCGGCCACTTCTGTGTACGGCGCACGGGCCTTGAACGGCGTCATTGTTATCACCACGAAGTCAGGCCGACGCGAATCTCCTCTGCGCGTAACCTACTCTACCGAGAACACCGTGCGTCTGAAACCGCGCTACGGCGACTTTGACTTGCTCAATTCTCAGGAAACCATGTCGCTCTATCAGGAGATGAACGACAAAGGTTATTTCGGTATCGGCAACTCACTGTATGGAAGACGCAGCGGAATCTATTACCAATTATATAAAGGTGTAAGCACAATCAATCCCGCCACGGGCACCTACTACCTGCCCAATACGCCGGAGGCAAGAGCCGATTTCTTACGCAAGCGCGAATACGCCAACACCGATTGGTTCAATCTTCTTTTCACGATGAAGCCCATAACCAACCACATGATCACGCTATCGGGTGGTGGCAAGCATACGGCCACTTACGCTTCAATCGGCTTTTATCACGACGGCGGTTGGACCATTGCCGATAAAGTAAGCCGACTCACGGCCAATGTGAAGAACACCTTTTATATAAATGACAAGTTCACCACAACGCTTTCGGCACAAGGGAACATCCGTTCGCAGAAAGCACCGGGCACCATGCCGCAGCGCAAAAACAACACCTTAGGCGTATTCGAACGTGATTTCGACATCAATCCTTTCTCCTACGCGCTCGGTACAAGCCGTACCCTGCGCCCCTATAACGAAGACGGAAGCCTTGAATACTACCGTAACAACTGGGCGCCATTCAATATCTTCAACGAATATGCCAACAACAAGATGAACATCGATGTGCTGGATTTCAAGATACAAGGTGAAGCCACGTACAGACTGAATGAAGACATCGCGCTCAAAGCCTTACTCTCCACACGTCAGGCCTACACGAGTACGACCCACGAAGTGAGAGAAGGCTCCAATGTCGTGCAGGCTTTCCGCGCCAACGAGAATCCTTTTGTCGCCCAACAGAATATCTATCTTGTACACGACAAGGATAATCCGCTGCTTCAACCCAAAGTGGGACTGACGCATGGAGGCCTCTTGAACAAGACCGAAGCATCATTGAAAAGTCTCTTGGCTCGCATCGCTTTCGATTTCGACAAGCGCATGGGACAACACGATTTGAAGGCTTTCGCTTTCACGGAAGTACGTTCGGCCGAACGCACGGTCAATCCTTTCCAAGGCTATGGCATTCAATATGATCGGGGAAATCAGGTATATACCAATCCCCTGATATTCGAAAAGCTCGCGAACGAAGGCACCAATTACTTCAATTACCATAAGCGCAACGACCGAGGCGTCACCTTCTCGGTGAACGGAACCTATGGCTATGCGGGCAGATACGTATTCAACGCGGTATTCAACTGCGAAGGCTCCAACACTTCGGGCAAAGGAGCGCGCGCGTTGTGGCTGCCTACATGGAACGTGGGAGCTAAGTGGAATATCGACCGAGAGGCCTTCATGAAGAACTATCCAACCATCTCCCGATTGGCCCTGCGTGCCAGTTACGGTCTCACGGCCAAGATGAATGAAGAAGCCATCAATGCCAATTCTATTTATAAAAGCGGCATTGTGAACCGTCATTACTTCAACGACCGTGAGAACAAACTCGATATCCTGCACTTGGAAAACAGAGACCTGACGTGGGAAAAGATGTATGAGCTGAACATCGGTTTGGAACTGGGATTGTTCAACAATCGCATCAGTACGACGCTTGACGTATACCAACGTAACACGTTCGACTTGATAGACCTCGTGCGCACCTCGGGTGTGGGCGGTCAATACTATAAATATGCCAACTTCGGCGACATGCGGACACGCGGCATCGAGCTGGGTGTGCACACTAAAAACATCGTAACGGATCGTTTTAACTGGACGACAAGTCTCACACTGAGTGCTATGGATCAGGAGATTACACGTCTGCTGAACACGCCCAACGCCTTTGACATGGTGGCGGGAAGAGGACGTGGCAACATCGTGGGCTATCCGCGAGGCTCGCTCTTCTCATTCAATTTCCAAGGATTGAATAACAATGGCTTGCCCACGTTTAACTTCGGACGCTATCCGGGCAGCCAAGGTGAACTATCAAACATAGCCGGCGCCGACTTCCTCGATACACAATATGCCAAATCATATCTGCTGTATCATGGCCCTATCGAACCACGCGTCATCGGTGGTTTGTCGAACACACTGAAATACAAGGGCTGGGAACTCTCGTTCTTCCTGACCATGCAGGCGGGCAATAAGATACGATTGAACCCCACGTTCGACCCGGAGTTCGGCGACCTGAACGTCTTCTCCAAATCCTATTACAACCGTTGGCTCAATCCGGGCGATGAATACAAGACCGACGTACCAGTGCTTCCTTCGCAGGAACTGATAGAAAAGGTAGGCAAAGAGAACATCGAACGTGCCTACAACACCTACAACTACTCGCAACAGATGGTAGCGGACGGAAGTTTTGTACGCATGAAGAACATCTCGTTAGGCTACGACGTGCCCGACAACTTCCTGAAGAAAGTAAGAATACACTCCATGAATCTGCGTCTGAACGTCACCAATCCTTTCCTGATTTATTCGGACAAGAAGCTCAAAGGACAGGATCCGGAGTATTATAAATCAGGAGGAGTATCACTGCCTACCCCAAAACAGTATACAGTAACGTTGAACATTGGTTTCTAACAAGAATAAATATGAAAGTAAATATATCCTTATTATTGTTTGCGGTCGCCGCTTTTCTATTCGTCGGCTGTAACGATTACCTTGACAAGAGCCCAGATTCGGAACTGGATGTCGATATCGATTCCGAGGAAAAGATAGCCGAACTGCTTACAGGAGCCTATCCCGAGGCAAGCTATATCCCGTTTCTGGAACCTCGCACTGACAACGTTGAGGAACGTGTCAATGGCATACACTCACGGCTAAACGAAGCCATGTTCTTTTGGGAAGACTACGATCAGGAAGATCTTGACACGCCGTTGAACTACTGGAACGCCTGTTACAAAGGCATCGCGCAGGCCAACAAGGCGTTGGAACTGCTAAGTCGTTATCCCAAGAACGAACGGGTGAAAGCCTTGTACGGAGAGGCGTTCCTGCTAAGGGCCTACCTGCATTTCATGTTGGTCAATATTTGGTCGGAACCTTACGGCGGAAAAGCGACCGATCCGGGTATCCCCTACATCACAAAACCTGAGAAACATGCCTTGGTTGACTACCAGCGGGGCACGGTACAGGAAGTCTACGATAAGATTGAAAAGGACTTGAAGTTAGGTATTTCCTTAGTTTCGGACACGTATTACAAACATCCCAAGTTCCATTTCAACAAGAAAGCGGCCTATGCTTTCGCCTCTCGCTTCTATCTGATGAAAGGCGATTGGAAATCGGTCATAGCCTATGCGGACTACGTTTTAGGCGGTGATCCGAAGACACAGCTCCGTTCGTGGAAACGATACGCTGACGAGTTGGAGTTTAATCACAAGAGTCTTTATCGCCGATATGCCACTGCGACCGAACCCGCCAACCTGCTTCTGACGACCACAGAGTCGCGTTTAGCTCGCACAACGCCCATCGAAAAGTACGGTTCCACATTCGGAACGGTAGACAAAATCTTTGCTCAAAAAGGCATAGAGGGCGGACGCAACTATGAAAAAATGAACTTCATCGGCACCTATATCTTCACTTCTTCAGCCGCTCCCGTCACTACAGGCCGCTATCTGGCCAAGTTCGACGAGCTTTCCAACGCGGAGAGTACGGGCTCCAAGCCCCGCGGTCTCTACGTGACAAACGTTCTTTTCACGGTAGACGAGGTGCTCCTGAACCGAATGGAAGCGCATGCCATGTTGAGAAACTACAACCGAGCCATCGATGATTTCCTACAGTACATGCAAGGAAAGTTCGGTTTCATCCCCTCGGTGGAAAGGTTTGTGTACACCTCAACGAACAGTGCGAACTACAATATCTACACACCTTTCTACGGGCTGACGCTGAAACAGCTGGCCTTAGTGAAGCTATTCCTTGATTTCCGACAGAAAGAGTTCTATCAGGAAGGTCTCCGATGGTTCGACATCCGACGTTTCCATCTGGGTGTTAAGCGCTCGTCGAAGAGTTCCTACTACTTTCCACTGGAGAAAGAAGATCCCCGCAAGGTGCTCCAGATACCGGCCGAGGCCATACAGAGAGGCCTTGCTGCCAACCCACGGGAGCGCAACGAGCCTATCAGATAAATTCTCATGAATCCTCAAACAGACAAAATGAAGTAATCAAATGAAACTGAAAAAGATATATCTAGCCTTCCTCATGCCCCTCATCCTCATGGGATGCAGCGAAGAAAAGCTAAGCGACAGGAGCGTGATCGACGATGGCAAAAAGCAGATAGAGACCACTGAGCTGGATAAGTGGATACTCGACAACATCACAAAACCCTACGGTATCGAAGTAATCTATCGCTGGGAAAAGAACGCCGGTTCGACAGGCACGTTCATCTATCCGCCCAAATTAGAGAACGTACGTGCCGTACTCGAAGCCGTTAAAGAGCTGGGACTGGAAACCTATCGGCTGAAAGAAGTCGGAGGCAATGACTTTCTGCTCGGTCGCCTGCCCATTAAACTCTATCTCTATGGTGGCGGCAACCCCGATGAAAACGGAGTGGAACGTCTCCATAATCCCCGACTGACGGCGGCGGAGATGTGTCTCTACAACGTGAACGACTTCAAACCGAGCGACGCCGACAAACTGTTCGTGCTCATGCGCAGCGTCCATCACCAGCTGGCCAAGCGTCTTATGCAACTCATTCCCTACGACCGCGACAAGTTTCTCACCATCAGCGGCCACCGCTACACGGGTTCCACCGAGCAGATTGCCGCACCGTTGGGCTACGCCCGCACAGGAAAAGAGAAGTTCGGACTGGATGCCTACGCCAACAAACGAGGCTTTTACACGATGCTCTCGTTCCTTTCGGCCGAAGACGACTTTGCCGAAATCATCAGCGCGACGCTTACTGCCACACCTAAAGAGCTGTACGATGCCTCTGTTACAGCCCAAACACCCGACACGGACATCGACCCCGAGGTAAATCAACGTTATGCCAAGGAAGCAGAACAAGCCTATAAGGAGTTTACGGAAAAGCAAACTTTCGTCGACGAATATGTACAGAAAAGCTGGCACATCAACCTCAAACAGATGCAGGTGGTCAGCGTTCGCAGAATCTATTCTTACGTAAAACAGCATTGAAAATGAACTATAGAAATCTATTCCGATACGGCTTCGTGCTCGCCGTCGCACTATTGACGGCCTGCTCGTCCGACGACGACGCGTTCGACAAGTCTCCTTCACAGCGCAGCAGCGAAAGCATTGCTGCCCTGAAAGACGAACTCGTAAGTGCTTCTCACGGCTGGCGCGTCCTCTATTTCCCCAAAACCGACTCACTGTTGTTCTCCAATCCATCGGAACTCATATCCCAAAACGGATTCAGAGGACGCTACGGCTACGGCGGCGACTGCTTCACCATGAAGTTCAATGCCGATAATACCGTGGAGATGCGGGCCGACTTTACCGACCAAACGACGACGGAAGCGCAGAAAAGCGAGTATCTTGTCAGTCGCAACAGCTACACACAGTTGAGTTTTATCACCTATAATTATCTGCACAGGCTCGTAAACGACCGCTTTGCCGGTGCTTCAGACTTCCTCTATATGGGCAAAAATGAAGACGGAGATCTGGTGTTTCGCACCGCCGCCTATCTGCAACCGGCCCGCGAATACATCGTGTTCACTAAACTGAAAAGTGCCGAAGAAACTACCGCTACCGTACGGAAAGCCTACGAAAACCGGGCTTTCTTTGAACAGATGATCAATCCGCAACTGCTCATTCACCGTGGAGGACGCACCTATTTCCGCAGCGACATCTACGTCAAACGCAATGTGGAAACCAATCAGGTCTTACTAAAAGAAATCAAGGAGAAGCGATATTATCTTTTCCTTTTTACGCAAAAAAAGAATCCTATACCCGATTACCCCGCGAAGGAAATGACCGGTTTGGGGTCGGGTTACAGCGGAACGGAACACGGAATCACCTTCAGAGCCGGTCTGCGCTACGACAGCAACATGATATTCTTCGACTTCCAGCGTGAAGGCAATCGCTTTGTGGCCGAACTGGTGTCGGTCTACGACCCGCTGCTGCGCCACACCCGACTCGTCAGCAAACACCTGCATCCTGAAGGCCAGCCCACGGGACTGAAGGCAGAGATTTACGACGCGCCCGTGGAATAACACCACACAGGACACAACGAATCGTTTAGAATAAAGAAAGTAAAAGACAATGAATATGAAACTAAGCAAATATACCGTTCTCTTCGTGGCCCTGCTGGCCGTGGGTTGCTCCCGCAGCAGCGAGGACTATATCGACGAAGACTACGAAAAACTATTCCCGTTTCCCGGTATCGAGAAGCCGAAAATCT